>WGAD01000342.1 GCA_015489255.1 Anaerolineales bacterium
ATTCGGGTCATCTTCAAAAAAGATTATACCCGTTAAAAAAAGAACACGGGAACACATCTGTGCTCCCGTGTTCTTTTTTTAACGGGTATAATCTTTTTTGAAGATGACCCGAATCTTGCTGGTAGAAGACAGCCCAAGTGATGCTGATCTTCTCCTCAACGCCCTGAAAACGCCGTCCACCTGGCACGTGCGGACGGTTGCAACCTGCCAGGAAGCCGATCGCCTGCTGGCAGCGTGGTCGCCGGCCCTGATCATCAGCGACATCCACCTGCCAGATGGCAACGGCCTGGAATGGATTGCCCAGGTCCGCCGCCGCGGTTACGCCGGGCCGATTCTCGTCATCACTGGGGTGGAAAATTCTGCCGAAAACGTCATCGCCGCCATCAAAGCCGGCGCGGACGATTACCTGATCAAAGACGAAGAAACCTACGCCGCCCTGCCCGATCTCGTCGCGCAGGCGCTGCTGCGCCGTCACATCCCCGCCGCCAGCCGTTACCCCCTGAACGTACTTTATGCCATTGGCGACCCGTTGGAAGCCGAGCGCTGCCGCGCCCGCTTGCGACGGAAAGCCCCGCACATCCAGCTCACCCCGGTACACACCCTGGATGCCTTGCGCCAACAATTGCACGCCGAAGCCGCTTTCGATGCCGTCGTCCTGGATGGCGACCTGCCAGCGGCCAATTTGCTCACCATCGTCCGGCAGTTCCCGCCGGGGCAATACCCTGATCTGGTCTGGCTGGCAGCCGACCCCCACCCCAGCCCGGAACTGGCGCGCGTCTTGCTGCGAGCTGGCCTGGCAGCCTACCTGCCGCGCACATCAGAGGAATATTGCACGCTGTTGCCCATCATGCTAGAAAACGCCACCACCGCCGCCCGCTTGCATCGGGCGCAAGCCAATTGGGCGCTCAGTGAAGCCCGTTACAGCCGCCTGGTAGAAAACCTGCCCGATGTCGTCTATCGCTACGAGCTCCAACCTCAGCAACGACTGACCTACATCAGCCCGGCTGTGCACCGGCTGACCGGCCACACACCCGCTGAGCTCCTGCAAACAGAAGAGGCCTTTCAACGCATCATCCATCCTGAAGATCGGGCAACCTTCCTCGCCAGCCTGCACAGCCGCCAACCTACGGCAATCATTCGCTGGCAAACCGCCGACGGCCGCTCGCTCTGGGTCGAGCACCGCCATACGCCGGTGCACAACAACGAGGGGCAGATCGTCGCAGTGGAAGGCATCGCCCGCGATATCAGCGAAACGCGGCGCGTGCGGCAACACCTGCAACAGCGCGTCCAGGAGCTGGAATTGAGCATTGCCGTCAGCCACATCGTCATGGAAAGCCAAGATGTAGACGACCTCTGTCGGCGCATTGCGGCAGCCATTGCCGACACTTTTTACAGTGAGTATTTTGGCATCCTCTTTCTGACCGAAGACCGCCAACACTTCTACACACATCCGGCCAGCCGCGGCATCCCGTCCGCCATGCTGGAACGCCCCTACCCTATCTCCCGCGGCGTGATCGGCCGCTGCCTGCGCGAGAATCGCATGATCAAGCTGGACGACACGGCACAAGACCCGCATTATTTCCCAGCCGGCCAGGAAATGCGCTCTGAACTATGCCTGCCCATTCGCTCTGGGGAACGTCTCTGGGGCGCGATCAACATTGAAAAACCCACCCCCAACGCCTTCAGCGAACACGATGTGCGGCTGGCAACCCTGATCGCCGAACATCTGGCGCTGGGGCTTGAGAAGATCGCCCTGCTGCGCGAAGAGCAACGCCGCCGTGCCGAGGCCCATATCGTCCGCCAGGTGCACGAAACCTTGCTCGCGCACCGCGACCCTGCCACTTTACACAAACAGATTTTGCAAACGCTAATGGACAACATCCCGGCGGCAGAAAAAGGCAGCATCTTGCTACTGGAGGAAGATGGCAGCCTGCGGATCGATGTCTCTTTGGGATATGAACAAGACATTACCGGCGTCTCCTTCCCGCCGGGCAAAGGCTACGCGCAACAATGCCTGCAAGAACAACGCGGCAAAATCATCCGCAACGCCCAGAAAAGCCCCTGGTTTCACCGTACCCCAGATAGCCCGCCTGAGGTCAACCAGATCCAAAGTGCCTTGGCCGTGCCGCTCATCACACAAGGGAAAGCCGTCGGCGCGCTCGCCCTGGACAACACCACCCGCCCGCAGGCATTTCGCCCGGAAGACCTGCACCTGCTCGAGAGGCTGGCGCCCAGCATCGCCTTATCAATCGATAACACCCGACTTTTCGCCGCCCTGACCTCCCGGCTGAACGAATTGGCGGCCATCAACCGCCTGCTGGCGGAACTGCAGCAGCAACCCACGGCGGAAAAGCTGGTGGACATCTTCTTCGAGACGGCAACGGCTCTGATGCCGGTCGTCGGGGGGTTGCATCTGCAATGGCAGAGGCGCGGCTGGCAGGTGTTGCAACGCCTGGGGCAGGCCGAACAGCTGACACCCTCCTCTTTGCCTGCGCCGGAGGCCTGCTCTCCTTTGCTCCAGGTAAAGCCACCCACCGCCGGGCAAGAGGCCTTCTTGCTAGACCTCCGCACCTCGCCCGCGCAAGCCCTCTTGCTGATTTGCAACCAACCCTTGCGGCCAGAGTCCCGGTCGCTCTTGCAAACCCTCAACGAGTTACTCACCAGCGCCTTGCAACAAATTCATCTGCACTGGCGCACGGAAGAACAGGTCGCCCTGCTTTCCAGCATGCGCGATATCAACACCACCTTGCTGGGCAGCCTGGATTTCAAAACCGTTTTCGACTTGGTTCTGACGCACATTCACAACCATCTGCAACCCGCCCAAGCACAAATCTGGCTGGCGAACGACACCTTGCAAGAGCTGGAACTGGTCGCCTATCAAGGGGTGGGCCGCCCTTTGCGCCGCCTTCTCCACTACGGGGAGGGATTTGCCGGGCAGCTGGCTTTGCAACGCAAACATGCACGTCAAGTGACCGCCCCCCTGGAAAACGATTCCCTGCCCGACGTAGAAGGTTTGGCGGTTCCCTTGCGCTGGCATCTAGGGCTGCCGCTCATCGCCAAAGGGAAGCTCAAGGGCATTCTTTCTTTGCACTATACCCGACAGCCCCACCTCACCTTCGAACAAAAGGATTACCTGCGCACATTGGCCGGCCAGGCCGCCCTGGCCATCGACAACACAGAAACCTGGCATCAATCTCAGCGTAGCAATATCCAATTATTCCAGGCTTACGAGAGCACCCTGAAGGCCTGGAATATCCTGCTGGAAATGCGCCAGTTGGAGCCGCCCGGACACACCGAGCGCGTTCTCCCTATCGGCCTGAAACTGGCCCGCCGTGCCGGCCTGCGCGGCGATGCCTTGCTGCACTTCAAATGGGGCGTCTGGCTGCACGACGTGGGCAAGCTGGCTCTGCCCGACAAGCTCCTGCACAAAGCCGGCCCGCTAACGCCCGCAGAGCGCGCCCTGATGGAAGAACACCCCAACTACGCACGACGCATTTTGCAAGGACTGGACTTCGTTAAAGGCGCCATCAACATCCCCTACGCCCACCATGAACGCTGGGATGGCAGCGGTTACCCGCGCGGCCTGCGCGGACGCTTCATCCCGCTGGAAGCCCGCATTTTCGCCATTGTAGATACCTGGGACATCTTGCAATCGCCACGGCCATACAGCCCGCCCTGGTCGCGGGAGAAGACCCTGGCGCATTTGCGGGCCAAACGAGGTACACATTTTGACCCCGATTTGATCGATCTCTTCCTGGAGATGCTGGAGCGCGGCGAAATATAACAG
>WGAD01000343.1 GCA_015489255.1 Anaerolineales bacterium
AAGGGGGAGGCGGTGGGCGTGTTGATGCGCGGCGGCGCGGTGGCGGTCAGGGCTTGCGCCTGCCAGGGGGTTGCGCTGGCGACGGGAGAGGTGGTGGGGGTAAAGAACTGCGCGCGCGTCAGTCCGCCCTCGGTCAGCGAAAGAGTCAACCCGCCGATGCCGATCAACAAGGCCAGGCCGGTGAACAGCAAACCGGGGAATGCCTGACGCAAGGCGCGCATGACAACCTATTGCTGGTGCAAGGGCAGCAACACGCTGAAGGTAGAACCCTGCCCTGGTTCAGTATTGACAAAGATGCGCCCGTTTTGCGCTTCGGTCAGTGTTTTGGCAATAGAGAGGCCTACGCCGGTATCGCCCAGTCCTTCGATCAGGCGGTTATCTGCCCGGTAGAGGCGAGAAAACACGCGCGGGATGTCTTCGCTGGCAATGCCGCCGCCTTTGTCTTGCACTTCAATCTTGACGTAGTCTGTGCCTTCTTCGGCATAAGGCTGTACGCGCAGCAAAATGGTGCTTTCGTCGGGAGAGGCGGCAACCGCGTTCTGCAGCAGGTGAATCAGAATCTGTTGCAGGGCTTCTTTGTCGGCCTGAATGGTGTGCAGGTCGGAAGGAATGTCGATTTCCAGCGAGATGTTTTTCTTGCGCAATTCGGTGGCAATGTAAGAAAGGGCGTTGTCTATGGCCAGGTTGAGGTCCACAGCCTCTTGCTTGAGTTCGATTTGCCCGGCCTCGATGTTGACGACTTGGATCAGATCGTCGATCAGGCTGCCGATGCGTTCGGTCGAAGCCTTGATACGTTCGACAAATTTGCGTTGCAGGGCGCCCAGGATGCCAACCGATTCTCCCAGCAAGAGATCGGTGTAACCGATGATGGAAGACATGGGCTGACGCAATTCCTGGGCAATGGCGGCGATCACCTCGGCCTGGGCGTCGATCGTTCCGCGCGCCGCGGCGCGCTCGAGTTCCAGGATGCGCATATTGGCCTCGGCCAGGGCGTTTTGCAAGCGGGCGACTTCTTCCAGCGTCAGGCGCAATTCGGATTCCAGTTGCTCGTCGGTGTGCAAAGCCACGCCCTTGCGCAGAGATTCGTTTTCAGCGCGCAGGCGGGCGATGATGTTTTGCGCTTCTTCCTGGGCGGTCAGCAAGGCGGCCAGGGTTTCGCTGTCCAGCGGAGCGGACTGGGCATCGGCACGGGCGCGTTCCAGTTCAGCGGCCAGCTCCTGGTTGGTGGCCTCCAGGTTTTCCACCTTAATTTTCAGGGATTCATAGGCCTCTTTCAGGTGGCGGCGTTCTTCCTCCAGGGCCTGGGCGCGCTCGGCGCGCTCGAGGATGGGGGCGATCAGGTTGGTGACGTTGGAAATGTAGGCCTGGTCGTCGCTCGTCCACAGGCGCTCGGAATAAGGGGCCAGCAACAAAACGGCGCCCCAGGCTTCGCCATTGCTGCGGGTGACGGGCACGCTCATCAGATGCCCGGGAGATGTCAGGCCGAAGAGGTCGCTCAACCCTTTGACATCGGGCGAGGTGCTGCTGGCGGGCATTCGCAACGGGCGCTTCCGTTTGATGGCGTTGGCCAACAGGGGCACGGTGTCTTGGCTGACGTTGCCGGCTTCAATGTGTTCTTCGCGGATCAAATCGTAACCGGCGGCGATCTTCAGCGTGCCCAGGTGTTCCTCGCGGAAGATGATAAAGCACAGGTCGGCCAGCATGGCCTGGGCGATGGAACGCACCAGCGCTTGCACGGTTTCTTCATAGGAAGCGCTGCCAGAGAGTTGAAGCAAGGAGGCAAAAGTTTTAGGGTCCGTGCTGTACCGCCGGCGTTCCAGCGATGACGAGGCGGCGGCTTGGGACGTACCGCCTGGAGCCCGGGCGGTGGTTGGTTTGACCGGCTGACGGGTGGGCGTGGGGAAGCGGTGCGGCAGGGTGAGCAGCACCGCGTACCCCACCAGGGCGAAGAGACGGACGAAGCCGGGATAATTGCCGGCATTGGGCGCTACCAGTTGCAAGAGATGGCCGGTGAAAAGTAGCAGCAACATCGTCAGCCCTGTGAGCCAGGCGTTGGGCTTGCGAACAGCCAGCGCCAAGCCGCCAAAGAGGATGAGGGCCAGCGAGGCGCTCTGCCACCCGACCTCCTGTGCGGAGGCGTTGAAAGAGGCGTTGATGGTCACCTGCGACCAATCTGCAATGCCGAAGAAGAGAGCAACCAGCACCAGCAGGCTAAACAACAAGGTGGCGGCGTCGCCGCGTTCGCTCTTTTCTGGGAAGGCCCACAGCCAGATGATCCACACCAGGCCAAAGAGGCTCATGGCCCTATCTAGCACGGGCAGGCTGTATTTGGCCGGGATCAGGTCTTGCCAGACCAGGGCGCTGACGGTGAACGAAACGAGCTGGGCCACCAGGAGCACGGTCAGCCCGGCAATCAGGCGGCGGGTCTGCGGGAACTGGCTGATGCGCCACTGACTGATGGCGCCTTGCAGAGCGCCGGCAATAGAAAAAGCCAACACCAGGTGGTAGATCAAGTTCCCCGGTGAGGTGGTGAGCAAATTCATAATTTGGGTGAGGAGAGGGTTCATCATCGTTTCCGATTATAGCACGGGCTAAGGATATCTGCATCCTATCATGCCGATTTTCTGCGCGTATAATAATGCCGTGTTAAAAAAGCCGTGGTTCTTTCTCGTATTGCTGGCGGGCGTGATTCTTTTGCCCTGGGGGGGCAGCGTTTGGTTAGACGTGCAGGCGGCGGAGCGTTTGC
>WGAD01000344.1 GCA_015489255.1 Anaerolineales bacterium
AGCAGCGCCGGGGGCAGGTGCTCATCGCCACCCAGGTGGTCGAACAGTCTCTGGACCTCGACTTCGACCGCATGATCTCCGATCTCGCCCCCATCGATCTGCTGATCCAGCGCGCCGGCAGGCTGCATCGTCACCAGCGGGGAGAGCGGGGGACGCCAGTGCTCGATGTTTTCGCGCCGGAACCTACCAGTGAACCGCAAGCCGACTGGTACAAGGCGGTATTCCCTAAAGCGCATTATGTCTATCCCGACACCCTGGTGCTGTGGCGAACCGCGAAGCTCCTGGCCGAAAAAGGCGGTTGGAAAATGCCGGATGACGCCCGCGATTTTCTGGAGCCGGTCTATGACCATGATGGCCCCATCCCGGCAGGGCTGTTGGATGCCAAGATTGAGGTCGATGGTGAAACTCATGCCGAACGCGATGCCGGCCGATTCGTCAGCCTTAGCCTGAGTGCGGGCTACCGGCGCAATCAGCACTGGGATGAGGAAGCCCGTATCGCGACACGCCTTGGCGCTGAAAGCCGGACGATCTATCTAGCCCGCTGGCAAAACGGCCAGCTCACCCCCTGGGCGAATGAAGAGCGCTATTCCTGGGACTTGTCCAGCTTGCGCATTAACGCCAACCAGATATCGGAGCTTGTGCTACTGGATGACCCGGCGCTGCAACAGGCGCTGGAGGAACTGCGCGAGCGCGAAAAGCTGTTTGATAACAGTAGCTTGATTGTGCCGCTTGTAGAGAAAGGAGGGGCTTGGCTCGCCAAGGGAGTTGCTGACAAGGGATTGGAGGTAGAAATCCAGTATTCGCCGGAAACAGGCCTTGAAACTAAGAGGGGCAAGATGACGCCCCTCTCACAGCCCCACGAATGTGGGGAGCATGTTTCGCAAACCGCCTACAACGGTTCATCCCCACAGGAGGGCGCCGCAAAAGCGTTCAAGCTCCCTCTCCCTTGAGGGAGAGGGCCGGGGAGAGGGTGAAAAACAATAGCTTATCCCCTCTCCCAAACCCTCTCTCCCGTGCGGAGAGGGCTTTTTGCAATAGCCTCGCAGGGGTGGGGAACACTGCTACATGGTGAATGAAGATGCCTTGACTGTCAAACCGCGTACAACTTAGACTTTCAACGAAAGTTTGGTGTGTTGGAAGTGGTGATGCGCAATATATTTCTATGATTCATGCTTCGGCTGGGGCGTTGGTTTCATGTCGAATTCTATTACAAATCCTCAGGAGGTCACGCGGATGAACCTGTTAAAACTGAAATGGATTAGTGTCTCCCTGCGGGACGGGACTCATGGGGCTGTTTGTGTCTCCGACCTGGGACGTGAGGATATTGTTGATATCGCCGCCCCCCGAGCCGATTTTCGCAGCGCTCTCTACCAATTTCTGATCGGCCTGCTGCAAACTGCCTTCGCGCCGGAAAACCTCAAGGAATGGCGGCGGTGGTGGCGTGAACCGCCCGATGCAGAAACATTGGAAGAAGCCTTTGCGCCCCGTGAGTCGGCTTTCAACATCTTCTCCTCCGTCGGAGAACCTGCCTTTATGCAGGATTTGACGCTGGATGAGGGGGAGGAGAAAGAAATTGCGGCTCTGTTCATCGAAGCGCCCGGCGGCAAGACCCTGCGCGACAACCAGGATCATTTCATCAAGCGCGGCGGCATCAAAAAACTCTCGCCAGAGATGGCTGCCCTGGCGCTGTTCACGTTGCAGATCAATGCGCCATCCGGAGGCGTTGGCCACCGCGTCTCGGTGCGTGGCGGCGGGCCACTCACCACTTTGATCCTGCCACCGGAGAACAGTGAAGGCGATTGCCTGTGGCGACGCTTGTGGCTCAATGTACTGACGCGGGCCGAACTTCAGCAACTCCCTGGCGACCACAAAAATGATGCCATTGGAAAAATCTTCCCTTGGATGGCGCCGACCCGCACCAGCGAAAAAAAAGGGATGGAAACCTATCCGGAACACGCTCATCCCTTGCAGGTGTACTGGTCCATGCCCCGGCGCATGCGCCTGCGGCAATCGGATGATGAAGGACACTGTGACCTGACCGGCGACTCCGCTTCCTCCCTGGTGGACCACTACATCACCAAGAACTATGGCATCAACTATGCGGGATACTGGCAGCACCCCTTGACCCCTTATGTCCTCGAAACAGACAAGGAGCCGCTTTCCATCAAGGCGCAGCCCGGTGGCCTGGGCTATCGCCACTGGCTGGGCCTGGCGGTCACCGCGCAACAGGGCAAGCTCACCCGATCACCCGCCCTGATCGTGCGCAGTTATGACGATCGACAACAGCGCATTCCCGAACTGGATTTCACACCCCGTCTGTGGGCCTTCGGCTATGACA
>WGAD01000345.1 GCA_015489255.1 Anaerolineales bacterium
ACGTTGGGGCTGGGGTGTTCCAGCAGCTCGCTGATTTGCGGCACGGCCTGACGCGCACCCAGGAGGCCGAGGCCCAACAGGCTGAGGCTGATGAGATCCGCATCTGCCTGGCTGAGCTGCTTGAGGAAGAGCTGCTGGACGCCGGGCGTATGGCTGAGCGCTGCCGCGCTGACCATCCGCCCGCGCAAGGCGCGCGGATGGTGTTTTTGCGCCATTTGGCGCGCCAGCGCCACCAGCACTTTGCCGCGCCAGGGAGCTTTTTCCGGTGCGTCGCGCAGCCAGCGTGCGACGGCCAGCAAGGGGCGTTGCAGGATGTCTTCTTCTTGGGCGAGGAAGGCGGCGGCTACGGATTCGGCATTGCCGTAGGCGGCCAGATAGCGCAAGGTGGTGTGTTTGCCCTGCCATTCCGGTTGGGACAGCAAGGCGTCGGTGACGTTCAGGCGGGCGGCGGCGCGCCCGGCCAGGTAGAAAGCGAAAAGCGGGTGCGAAAAGCGGATTTGCCCGTTCGGGTGGCGCACGAGCAGGCCGGTTTCGAGCAAACGATCGACAAGGCTGCGCGAAGGTTTGACGACGGCATCCTGGCCTTCGAGGGCTTCCTCTTCTTCGCTCTCTGCGTTGGCGATGGCTTCTTCAAAGGTTTTCAGCCACGATTTGGTATCGCGGAGGGTGAAGACGGTGGCCTGGTTCAACACGGCCTGCAAGCCCAGGGTTTCGATAGCCTGGAAAGGAACTTTTTCCGGCAGCAGGCGGAGGAGATGGGTGTAGATGGCATCGGCGGGGCTGCCGCCGCGCAGATCGCCGGCGTAGAGCGCCCAGGTGCGCAGCGTCAGCTCCAGGGGGCTGAGCCAGTCGTCGTGTTCTTGCAGCCAGGCGTTGAGCAGGGCGCTGTCCACCGAGGGTGGCAGCTCCTGCGCCCAGGATTCGGCCAGGACGTAGCTTTCCCAGAGTGAACGCCAACGGCCCAGGAAGGCGCGGCGTTCTTCTGTGTTCCAGGGGTGCAGGGCCAGGGGGGCAAAGCCGCCGGCCAGCAGCCCGTCTATATGGTGGAAACTGGCGGCGGCGATCATCCGGGTGCCGGGGTAGGCCTGGCGGATGGCCGCCAGGTAGCGAATGGCGCGGTTGACACCTTCCGGAGGAAGCTCGTCCAGCCCGTCCAGCAGGAGGAGGGCGCGCTGTTGCTGGAATACGGTGGTGATGAGTTCGCCCAGGCGGGAGCGGTAGCGGCCAGAGGCGTGGGGCGTCAGCGTTTCGCGGACAGGCTGGAGAAGGTCTTCCGCCTCTTCTGGCAGGGCCAGCACGTCGGCGGCATGGAGCAAAAAGGCAATGCCGCCATCGAAACCAGCGGGCGTTTGGCGGGCAGTTTGGGCGGCGAACCAGGCCAGGGCCGTGGTTTTCCCGCTGCCGGGCGGGCCAACCACGGCGATATCGGCCCCTTTGGCGAGCGCCGCGGCCAGCGAGAGACGGGGCGCGCGGTAAAGAGCGGCCATTTCTGGCCAGTCGGGCATGTAGGGCAGGACGTAGGAGGTGATGTCGTCCCAGGCGGCCAGGATGCCCTCTTGTTGTTCGGCTTCTTCGCCGCTGGCGGGCTGAGGCTGGACAGGCGGGGCGATCAGTGCGGGGGGGACGACGACCTCGTCCAGAGCGAAGAGCGTCCCGGCCAGGTGCATGGCTTGCGTTTGGCGCAATATGGCTTCGCGCAAGCCGTCTTCCAGGTTGCTCAGCCCTTGCTGGCGGCGTTCTTCACGTTGGCGGCGGCGTTTGCTTTGCCATTCTTTGATGGCCGGTTTGAGGGCGTTGAGCATTCCCCAGAAGATGCTGGCAACGATAAAACCGAGCCAAAAGGAAAGCGTGTCGAATTTAAGTCGCATGGTTCACCCGGCGTAGAGTATGCGCCCGCAGGCAGAGCAATGGGCTTGCCCCTGCCGCGCCTGTTGGATCAGGCTGGGTGGCAGCATGGCGCCACAGGCGTCGCATGCGCCTTCGTCAATGCGGGCCACTGCCCGGCCTCGTTTGCGCTGGCGCAGGTTCTCATATGCGTTCAGCGCGTCGGCGGGTAGTTGTGTGAGCAGGCTGCGGCGTTGTCCTTGCAGGCGATTGGCTTCAGCTTCCAGCTGGCTGCGTTCTTCCAGCCAGATGGCGTGCTGGCCGCCGAGACGGGCTTCCAGCACGCGGAGCGCATTTTGCGCTTCGTCACGGGCGGCGGCGGTCGCCTCGCGGGCGATCATGGCTTCCAGCAGCCGGTCTTCCAGCTCGCCAATGCGTCGCTCCAGGGCGGCGGCTTCTTCTTGCAGGTCTTGCAACGCTTTGGGGTTTTTGACCTGGCCGCTGTAAAGGCGCTGCTGGTTGGCTTGGCGCTTGTTTCGCACGCTGGCGAGCTCATCTTCCAGGCGACGCTGGCGCTGGGCGGCTTTTTCGTCGGCGTCTTTGCTTTGTTGGAACGCCGCCTGGGCGCGGGTCAGGGCTTGCTGGTCGGTCAGCAGGCCGGCGATTTCTTCCAGCCGCTGTTGGATGCGATCCAGACGGCTGTCCACTTGTTGCAGGCGATAGAGCGTGAAGGTTATACCCATGTCTCCATTATATACGCGGCTGCGCTATTCTGTGGGCAGGTTGTAGTAATTGTAAACGGCTTGTGAGAGCCGGGCGATCAACGATGAAACCTGGTTCCAGATGGCTTCGCGCGGGTGGTAGGTGTAGATGCTGAGCACATAATCGCCGCCGGGGGTGTACACGATGCCCGCATCGCTGATGTTTTGCACGACGCCGTTTGGCCCGCTGATCCAGCCGTGTTTGTGGGCCACGCGGGTGCCTTCCGGGACGCCGGCCTCGATCAGGACGCCGATCTTGTCGCGCGCCAGCAAGTCGATCATTTGCTGGCAGCCCTCCGGGGTGATTTCGCCGGGGAAGGCGGCCAGCAGCGTGCCGCCGTTGGCATGGGCGCAGGTGTACAGATCCGCCAGCAGAGAACCCATTTCGGCAGGGGTCGTTTGGTTGTAAATATCTGGCGAGGTGTTCACATCGGAGCGTTGATTGGCCGGCGTGCGGTAGAGTTTGAGCAAAGGCGCGCCATCGTAAAAGTAGCCAGCCAGGAAAGTGTTTTCCAGGCCAAGGGCGCGCATGTTCTCCGTCACCACCAGGGGGCCGCGGGTTTCATCCAGCGCAGCCATGAGGGCGTCGGCTGGCGGATTTTCAGAGAGCTTGAGCATGTTGACCAATTGTGCCTCCACCCGCTCATCCAGCTGACTGCGATAGTAACGAAAGACCGAGATCATGATGGGAATTTTGATGGTGCTGGAGGCGGTAAAAGCCACATCGGGCGGCACGGGGATATCGCGCCCGTCGTCGCGCACGAAGTGGATCTCAGCGCCGGTTTGCAGGTTGAGCAGATACAAGCCAACAACGCCATCGAAACCGCTCTCGTCGATGATTTGTTGCAGCAAGATAGCCAGGTTTTGTTCGCCGGGGGGCGGGGCCGGCGTCCGGCGGTACGATAGATTGACCACCCGATTGGTGGGGGAGCGCAGGGCGTCGCCGATTAGCACGATGGCGCGCTCAATATCCAGCTCTTGCCCGGCCTGGCCGGGTTCAAAGGTGGCGGATGCCGGGATGGCGCTGGCCGGAAT
>WGAD01000346.1 GCA_015489255.1 Anaerolineales bacterium
ATTCTTTACACAATGCACAAAATATCTTTGCAAAACCTTTCTATACTGGGGGCATTCCACACAAAAAGGGAGAGAGCCATGCAAGTTTTTGGTAAACGTTGGACATGGATCGTTTTGGCCCTCATCTTGGCGGCTGGCGCCTATTATGGGTATGGCCGCTGGCAGCAGGCGACCGGGCAGGAGCAAGACACGGGCGAAGAGACATTGAAAACCGCCCGCGTGCGGCGGGGTGATATTGTCCTCTACGCCAACGGCACGGGGACGCTGGCGCCGGCTTATGAGGTGGCCTTTGCTTTCAACACGCCTGGACGAGTGGTGGAAGTTTATGCGCAGGTCGGGCAGGTCGTTGAGGCTGGCGAGGTGCTGGCCCGCTTGGACGATGCCGAAGCCTTGGCCCGCCTGGCACAAGCCGAGCGCAATTTGCGCGAACTGACTTCGCCGGCAGCGCAGGCACAGGCCGAGGCCGACCTGGCGGCGGCGCAGGAGAATTTGAACACCATGCGCAACCGCCTGGCCTGGTTGATCAGCCCGGGGGTGCTGAACACCACCGAAAGGCTGCAAAAGGCAGAAGACCGCCTGGCGGCGCTCAAAGCAGAATATGGGGAGAACCCCACAGAAGAGCAACAGGCGGAACTGGATGCCGCGGCTTACGAGGTGCGGGCTGCCGAGGCTGCCTTGCGCGCGGCTCAGGCCTATTATGAGGAAACCTATCTGCTGGACAACTTCGCCGAAACGGTGACCAACCCCAAGACGGGCGAGGTGTCCATTGTGTATGAATACAATGAAGCCACGGGGAAAGATGAGCCGGTCATTTACCCGCCTTCAATTTATGACATTCAGCAGGCCTGGGCCGACTACAACCTGGCGCAGGCGCGTTACCAGGAAGCCCAATGGTATCTGGACGCATTGCAAGGCAAAGAACTGCCCCCCGAGGCCAGCGGGGCTATGTTGGCGCGTTTGCAGCAGGCTCAAGATGACGTAGTCAGCGCCCGTCAAGCGGTTGAAGATACCCGCCTGGTGGCGCCGGCAGCGGGCACACTGCTTTCCCTGGATTTGACCGTGGGGCAAACCGTATCTACCGCGCCTGTTGCGGTGGTGGCCGATCTGGCGCACCCGTATGTGGAAGTCTACCTGGATGAGATCGACTGGGACAAAATCGCGCCCGGTTACCCGGCAGAAATTACCTTCGATGCTGTGGATGAAAAAGTGTATACCGGCCTTGTTGTGCAGGTGGACCCGGCGCTGGTGTATGAACAGAACACGCCGCTGGTACACGGCTGGGTGCAGTTAGACCCCGGCCAAAGCGGCCTGCGTCTGCCGGTTGGTGCGGGGGCGGCTGTTGATATCATCGGCGGGCGTGCGGATGATGTGCTGCTCGTCCCTGTGGAGGCCTTGCGCGAGGTTTCCCCCGGGCAGTACACCGTTTTCGTGCTGGAAAACGGCGAGCCGACCCTGCGCTCTGTGGAAGTTGGCCTGAAGGACCTCTTCTTTGCGGAGATTGTATCGGGGTTGGAAGAGGGCGAAATCGTCACGACTGGCATTGTGGAGACGCAGCCGTGAGCCAGCCGATCATCGAAACGCGCGATCTGAAGCAGGTCTATGGCACGGGTGAGGCGGCGGTTCACGCGCTCGATGGCGTCAGCCTGACGGTAGAACGTGGCGAGTTCGTGGCCATTATGGGGCCGTCTGGCTCGGGTAAATCGACGTTGATGAACATCTTAGGGTGTTTGTCTCGTCCGAGTGATGGCGTGTATATGCTGGATGGCGAACAGGTCAACGAATTGGACAAGCGGCAGTTGGCGGCTATCCGTAACCGCAAACTGGGGTTCATTTTCCAGGCCTATAATTTGCTGCCGCGCACCACTGCGGTTCGCAATGTGATCTTGCCGCTCATTTACGATCGGACGAAGAACTGGTCGTTGGAAGAGATGGAAGCCCGGGCGCGCGAAATGCTGGTGATGGTGGGGCTGGGCGATCGCTTGCACCACCAACCGCATGAGCTTTCTGGCGGTCAGCAACAGCGTGTAGCGATCGCGCGCGCGCTGATTAACGACCCGGTGCTGATCATCGCCGATGAGCCGACCGGTAACCTGGATAGCAAATCCGGGGCCGAAATCATGGGCTTGCTGCGCGATCTGCACGCCCGCGGGCGGACGATCGTGATGGTGACCCACGACGATGAAATCGCCTCTCATGCCGGGCGTGTGGTGTACTTGCGCGATGGTCAGATAGAAAAAGTGATAGTCAACCAGAGGCAGGGAGCTCCCGTATGAAATTCAAAGAAATTTTCCGCGTAGCCTGGGAAGCCATTCTGAAGAATTCGGTGCGCTCGGTGCTGACCATGCTGGGCGTGATCATCGGGGTCGCTGCGGTGATCGTGATGGTGGCGATCAGCGCGGGGACCGAGGCGACAATCCAGGAAGAGATCACCAGCCTGGGAACGAATTTGTTGTTTGTGCAATCCAGTTTCTCGCGCGGGGGCATGGGGAGCAACCCCACGGGCGGGCTGGTGTTCGATGATGCCGCTGCCATCGCCGCAGAGGTGCCCGGTGTGCAGGGGGTGGTCGTCGAACAGAACGCAACGGCAAACGTCAAGGGCAATGGCATCACCCTGGAAAGCGTTTCCCTGCTGGGCACGACGGCGGACTTCCCCTCCGTGCGCGATATGGGCCTGGCGGAAGGGCGCTATTTCAATGACCTGGATGTGGAACGGACACAAAAGGTGGCCGTGTTGGGCAGCAGCCTGGCTGAGGAATTGTTTGGCGATCAAAATCCAATTGGCGAAACCATCACGGTAGGAAACGTCAAATTACGCGTGATCGGCGTGTTGGCCCCGAAAGGGCTGGTGGGCGAAGTGGATTACGATGCTCGCCTCTACATGCCGATCAGCGTGGTTTTCCAAAAATTCACGCCTTCCACCCTCGCGCGGCTGCGCGGCGACCGCGTCCGACTGATTTATGTGGAAGTGGCTGAAGGCGCCGATCCGGAGGAGGTCATCACCCAGATAGAGTTGCTGCTCGCCAAAAGACACGATGTCTCCCTGGATGCAGCGGACTTTACCATCACCACCCAGCAAGACATTATCGCCACGCAAGAATCTACAACGGCGGCCTTTCGTTCACTGTTGGCCTGGGTGGCGGGCGTTTCGTTGCTCGTGGGCGGGATTGGCATCATGAACATCATGCTGGTCAGCGTTACCGAGCGGACGCGCGAGATCGGCATTCGCCAGGCCATTGGCGCCATGCCGGAAGATATTCGGATGCAGTTTTTGACGGAAGCCCTGCTATTGAGCGTGATCGGCGGCGCGTTGGGCATTGTGCTGGGCGTCGGTGGGGCGTATCTCTTTGGCATGGTCAGCGAGATGCGCACGGTAATTGTGCCGGAATCCATTTTGCTGGCCTTTGGCTCGGCGGCCATTGTCGGCGCTTTCTTTGGCTATTATCCGGCCAACAAGGCAGCGGAACTGGACCCGATCGAGGCCCTGCGCTACGAATGAACCACGTTGCCCCGCGGACTGGCTCGATCGGGCGCGGGGCGCGCAAGTAGGACGGTATCTGCGTAGAAGGAGTGTGAAGGATGAAAAAAAACTGGTTCTTGATAGGCTTGTTGCTGGCGTTGGCGCTGACGGCGTGCGGTACGGGTGCAACGGAAGAGACGACCGCATCCGCGCCAGAGGTGCCGCGTTCCACGGAATTGCTTGTGGGCACGTGGAAACTGGACGGAACCGCGGAGGCCCTGACGCCGCAGCAGGCAGCGGAACTTTTGCCGCTCTGGCAGTTGTTCAAAACCCTGAGCCAAAGCGACACTACCGCGCCGGCTGAGCTGGAGGCCGTTGTGCGCCAGATCGAAGGGTTGATGACGGCGGATCAGCTGGCGGCGATTGAGGCCATGGACATTC
>WGAD01000347.1 GCA_015489255.1 Anaerolineales bacterium
CCGCTGTCAACGCGGGCGAATACCAGGCGTTCAAGCCATACGCCAGCGTCCCCAGCGTTGCACCCAAAACCGCGCCCACGAGCGGATACCACCGCAACGAACGCCCGATTTCCTCCGGGGTGAAGTCCCGCCGCGTGGGGAACGGAAACACCGTCAAGAAGCGCAAAGCAGCCAGCAGGCTCAAAATTCCACTCCGCGCTGCGCCTGCACCCCGCGCTGGAACGGATGCTTCACCAGGCGCATTTCAGTCACCAGGTCGGCGGCCTCCAGCAGACGCGGCGGCGCATCGCGCCCGGTGATCACCAGGTGCAGTTCTGGCGGGCGGTTGGCCGTCAGCCACGTGAGCACTTCATCGGTTTCCAGCCAGCCCAGATTCAGCGGATAGGTAAACTCGTCCAGGATCAACAGGTCGTAATCGCCGCTGCGGATCTTCTCTTGCGCCTGCCGCCATCCCCGGCGCGCGCGGGCGATCGTCGCTTCCATATCTTGAGAAAGCCAGGTGAAGCCATCCCCCACGGCCTGCCAGTCTAGCCCCAGCTTGCGCGCCGCCCGAACTTCTCCCCAATCGCCATCTTCCGCCTTGATAAACTGCACCACGCCCACGCGCATCCCGTGCCCCCAGGCGCGCAGCGCCATACCAAAGGCTGCGGTGGATTTTCCCTTGCCCTCTCCCGTGTGAACAATCAGCAACCCGGTTGTCATGACACACTCCTTTCAGGAAGAAAACCGTTTTTCTGCACACTGACAGCCCACTGCCCCCAGGGGTCGCGGTACAGCCTGGCCCGAACGCCAAACACCGCGTGCAGGTTTTCGGGGGTCAACACCTGGCGCGGCGGGCCGCTGCCCCAGACCCGCCCCTCATGCAGCAACAGCAAACGGGAACAGTAGCGGGCGGCCAGGTTCAAATCGTGGATCGCCATCACCACCGCCAGGCCTTCCCCGGCGGCCAGTTCCTGCACCCGATCCAGGATGTCGATCTGGTGGTGAACGTCCAGGCTGGCGGTGGGTTCATCCAGCAGCAACACGCGCGGCTTCTGTGCCAGGGCGCGCGCCAGCAAAACGCGCTGAAACTCGCCGCCGGAGAGCGTATCGACCGTGCGCGCCTGCAAAGGCAACAGCCCCGTTCGCTGCAAGGCCTCTTCTACGATGCGTCGGTCTTCGCCGGTGTAGGGAAGAAACCAGCCGCGATGCGGGGCGCGCCCTAGCTGCACCATCTGGCGGACGGTAAGCGACCAGGCCGACGATTCGCGCTGCGGCACCCAGGCCAGCAAACGGGCGCGGGCGCGGCGATCCAGGCGGGCAATATCTTGCCCGGCCAGCCGCACCTGGCCGCGCCGCGGCGCGATCAGACCGGCCAGGGCGCGCATCAGGGTCGTTTTTCCGGCGCCGTTGGGGCCGATCAGCCCCAGCACCTCGCCGGAAGAGAGTTGCAAATCCAGGTCTTGCAGCACCAGCCGCGCGCCATAAGCCAGTGTCAGCCCTTTGGCTTCCAGTTGGATCACAGCTTCCCCCTCCCCTGGCGCAAGAGAAAGAGAAAGAACGGGCCGCCCAAGAACGCGGTAAAGATGCCGACGGGCAATTCGATCGGCGGGAGCAGGGTGCGGGCCAGATCGTCGGCCAGCAGCAGCAACCAGGCGCCCAGCAGCATGGAAGCCGGGATGAGGCGGGCGTGCACCGCCCCAACCAGACGCCGCGCCAGGTGCGGCGCGATCAGCCCGATGAACCCGATCACCCCACCGGCGGATACGGCAGCCGCCGTCGCCAGGCTGGCGCCGGCCACCAGTGCCAGGCGCGCACGGCGCAAATGCAGGCCCAAAGCCTCGGCGCTGGCCTCCCCCGCCGAAAGCGCATCCAGTGGACGCGCCAGGCTCCAGATCAGGGCTGCGCCAGCCAGCGCGCCGCCGAGGGCGCGCCACAAATGCGACCAGCTGCGCCCGGAAAAGCCGCCCATCAGCCAGACGAAGATCTCCTTCAGGGCTTCTTCGTTCAAAATCATCAGCAAAGAGACGCCCGCCGAAAGCATGGCGCTCAGGGCCGCCCCGGCCAGCAAAAGGGCAACGATAGAGTCATACCCGCTGGCCTCGGCGATGGCATACACCAGCAACACCGATCCCAATGCGCCAAGGAAGGCGGCGCTGCTCAGGGAACGAAAGTTCAGGATGACAGCCAGCGTCGCGCCCAGGGCTGCCCCGCTGGATGCCCCGACGATGTAGGGGTCGGCCAGCGGATTGCGGAACAAGCCTTGAAAGGCGGCGCCGGCAACGGCCAGGGCCGCGCCCGTGAGCGCCACCAGCAAGACCCGCGCCACGCGAAAATCCCACAAAATGGTGGCATGAAAGCTCTTCACCGGCTGCCCGCGCAGGGCCGCCCACACCTGATCTGGCGGGATGGTCACCGCGCCTACGCCCAGACTGAAGAGCGCCGTCAGCAGCAAGGCGATAATCAACAAAGGAAACACAATGGAAGCACGCATGGGGGGTATTGTATCGCGGGGAGGCCGCGCACGGCCTCCCCGCAGAACAACCTATTCTCCGCTGGCCGTCACCGGCTGCAAGATGGCGGCCAAGGCTTCCAGGGCGTCCACGATGCGCGGCCCCGGGCGCGAGATGATGTCGCCATCGATGATGTAGATATTGCCCGTCTGGACAGCGGTCAGCGCCTCCCACCCCTCGCGGGCGGCGATGACTTCCGCCGTCAATTGGTCGGCATGGCTGCTGGGGCCGATGATGAAGTCCGGGTCGGCGGCGATGATTTCCTCGGCGCTGACCATCGGATAGGCATCCGGCAGGTCGGCGAAGATGTTTATACCGCCAGCCACTTCGATCGCCTCGCCAATGAACGAGCCGCTGCTGACGGTCATCAAAGGTTCATGCCAGACTTCGTAGAAAACGGTCGGGCGCTCGTCCACAGGGATGGACTCGGTGGCAGTGGCAACGGCCTCGATGCGGGCTTGCATTTCCTCCACCAGGGCGGCGGCTTCCGCATCGTGGCCGGTGACCTGTCCGAAAAGGGTCACCTGGTCCAGGATCTCTGCCAGGCTGGCGGGGTCCACGATGAACGCCGGCACGCCGGCTTCGTTCAACGCCTGGACGATATCCGCCTGGTAAGCCGAGCCGCCGATCACCAGATCGGGCTCCAGCGCCAGGACGCCCTCCACGCTGATGGTGGAAAAGCCGCCCACGCTGGGCAAAGCGGTGGCTTCTTCCGGATAGTTACAGAAATCGGTGCGGCCCACCACCTGGTCGCCGGCGCCAATGGCAAACAGGGTTTCCGTCACCGAGGGCGCCAGCGAGACGATCCGCACGGCCGGGCCTTCCAAGACGACCTCGTTGCCCAGGGCGTCGGTGAAGGCTATCGGTTCAGCCGGGGCCTCAGTGGGCGCTTCGGTCGGCGCCTCTGTAGGCGCTTCGGCTGGCGCCTCGGTCTGGGCAGCAGCTGGCGCTTCGGTGGGGGCTTCAGCCGGAGCCTCGGTTGCCTGCGGTGTGGCCGGCGCGCACGCCGAGAAAACCAGCGCCAGGGCCAGGAGCAGGACAGGAATCAGGTGTCGTTTGGATGTCATCACTCCTCCTTGTATCAGGAAATTAAACGGAAAACGTCCCTGCCTCCAAGACAAGGACGTTTTTTCAGCAAACAAAAAGCGGCCCCTTTCCCACGCACGGGAAGGGCGGCTATTGTTTCCACGTGCCTTATCGCGAGGCGCGGAAACCGATCAGGGCGGGCGACCTGGCTCGTCCTGCTGCTGCAGGACCTACAGTTGCGCGACAGCGCCGGACTTCCCGCAGCAGCGGGTCACCGGCTTCGCCTTTCAACCTTCCCATCCGGGGGTTCAGGTACCCTGATCGTTTTCTGGGTTGCTAACGTGCCTCCGTATTGTACCGCAACCTGCCTTCCTGTAAAGGGAAACGGGCGGCTCGCTGGCCGCCCGTCGGATCGCTTGCCGGGGTGTCCCGTTCAGGCGCGCGCCATGTTGCGCAACACCGTGTGCAAGATGCCGCCGTTGCGGTAGTAGGTCACCTCGGTGGGCGTATTGAGCAAAACGCGCGCCTTGAAACGCACTTGTTCGCCGTTGTCTTTGTGCGCTGTCACGGTGACTTCCGAGAAGGGCTGTAAATCGTCGCCCAAGCCTTCGATATCGAAGACCTCATCGCCGCGGATGCCCAGGGTTTCGGCATTTTCGCCGGGCATGAACTGCAAGGGCAGCACCCCCATGCCGACCAGGTTCGAGCGGTGAATGCGCTCGAAGGATTCGGCGATCACTGCCCTGACGCCCAAAAGCAGCGTGCCTTTGGCCGCCCAGTCGCGGCTGGAACCGGTGCCGTATTCTTTCCCGGCCATCACCAGCAGCGGCACGCCTTCCTCTTTGTACTTCATCGCCGCATCGAAGATGAACATCTGCTCGCCATCCGGGAAGTGGCGGGTGTAGCCGCCCTCCACGCCGGGCACCAATTGGTTCTTCAGGCGGATGTTGGCAAACGTGCCGCGCGTCATCACCAGGTCGTTGCCGCGCCGTGAGCCAAAGGAGTTGAAATCTTTGGGTTCGACGCCGCGCGAAATCAAGAAGCGGCCCGCCGGGCCATCTGCCGGGATGTTGCCCGCCGGGGAAATGTGATCGGTGGTGATCGAATCGCCCAGCAAAGCCAGCAAGCGGGCGTGCAGCACGTCTTCGATCGAGGGCACGTCCAGTCCCAGGTCTTGGAAGAAGGGCGGGTGGTGGATGTAAGTCGATTTTTCATCCCAGGGGTAGAGATCGCCCTCCGAAACCGGGATGCGCTGCCAGTGCTCATCGCCGGCAAAGACCGAGGCGTATTTGCTGATGAAGAGATCGGCGGTAATGTGCTCGTCTATCAAGGCGTTGATTTCCTCGGTCGTCGGCCAGAGATCGCGCAGATACACCGGCTGGCCGTCTGCATCCACCCCGATCGGCTCCTTGTCCAGGTCCACATCGACCGTGCCCGCCAGCGCATAGGCCACCACCAGCGGCGGCGAAGCCAGGTAGCTGGCTTTCACCAGGGAGTGGACGCGGCCTTCGAAATTGCGATTGCCAGAAATCACCGAAGCCACGACCAGGTCTTCGCTGGTGATGGCTTCTACCACCGGGCCGGGCAGCGGCCCGGAATTGCCAATGCAGGTGGTGCAGCCATAGCCCACCACGTTGAACCCCAGTTCAGCCAGCGGTTCCAGCAAACCGGCCTGCTTCAAGTATTCGGTCACCACGCGGGAGCCGGGGGCCAGGCTGGTCTTGACAAAAGGTTTGACCTTCAACCCGCGTTCCACAGCCTTTTTGGCCAGCAAACCGGCGGCCAGCATCACCGAGGGGTTGCTGGTGTTGGTGCAGGAGGTGATGGCGGCAATGACCACCGCGCCGTGGCCGATCTCATACTCGCCTTGCTCGGTCTTGACCACCGCCTTGCGGTCCAGTTCTTCCTCTTGTAAGCCGAAACCATGCAAACCGACCTCGTGGGTCAAAGCGTGACGGAAAGCGGGTTTCATATCCGTGAGGTTGATGCGGTCTTGCGGGCGTTTGGGCCCGGCCAGCGCAGGCTCCACCGTGCCGAGGTCCAGTTCCAGGGTATCGGTAAATTCGGGGTCGGGGGTGTCCGCTTCGCGGAAAAGCCCTTGCGCGCGGCAATAAGCCTCCACACGGGCGATGGTCTCTTCGGAGCGGCCCGTCAGGCGCAGGTAACGCAGGGTTTCGGCATCCACCGGGAAGAAGCCCATCGTTGCGCCGTATTCCGGTGCCATATTGCCAATGGTGGCGCGATCGGTCAGCGGCATCTCGTCCAGGCCCGGGCCGTAGAATTCCACGAATTTGCCCACCACCCCTTTCTCACGCAGCATCTGGACGATGCGCAGCACCAGGTCGGTGGCCGTTACCCCGTCGCGCAACTTGCCATAGAGTTTGAAGCCGATGACATCCGGCAGAAGCATGTCGATCGGCTGCCCGAGCATGGCAGCTTCCGCTTCAATGCCACCCACGCCCCAGCCGAGGACGCCCAGGCCGTTGATCATCACGGTGTGCGAATCGGTCCCGACCAGGGTGTCGGGGAAGGCTTGCAACTCGCCATCTACCACCCGTTCCGCGACCACCGTCGCCAGGTATTCCAGGTTCACCTGATGAATGATGCCCGTCGACGGGGGCACCACACGGAAGTTATCGAAGGCCTGCTGCCCCCATTTCAGGAATTCATAACGCTCCCGGTTGCGCTGATATTCGATCTCCACATTGCGTTGCAGGGCGTCTGGCGAGGCAAAGAAATCGACCTGCACCGAATGATCGATGACCAGGTCCACCGGCACCACCGGATTCACCTTCTTCGGATCGCCTCCCAGGCGCGCCATGGCCGAACGCATGGCCGCCAAGTCCACGACGGCGGGCACGCCGGTGAAATCCTGCATCACCACCCGGCCAGGCACATAGGGGATGCCGGGGCGTTCCGGGTCGACGGGCTTCCAGCCGGCGATGTTGCGCACATCGTCTTCCGTAATCTCTTGCCCGTTGGCGTTGCGCAAGGCGTTTTCCAGCAAGATGCGGATGGAAAAGGGCAGCCGTTTGATGTCCGTCAGGCCGGCTTTCTCCAGCGCACCCAGGCGGTAGATCACATATTGCTTACCATTGACATCCAACGTACTGCGAGCATCAAACAGGTTCAGGGACATGGTTCTCTCCTTGGCAAATTCTAACCACCACAGCGCGGCAAAGAACGCAAAGGGGCGCCCTTGTCATCCTTTGCCTCCCGTGGTGTTGATACATTTGGTCACAGGTTTTGGCGGCGGATCTCTTTTTCCAGCCGCTGCCAGAGGGCGCGGCGCGCTTTTTCTGGCAGAAAGGCAGCCTCCGCCGCCGTCCGCAAAAAGTCCTTCAGTTCGGCGCGGGAAAAGCCCTGCGCCGCGGCCATGTTGCGGTATTCATCGGTCAGCGTAATATTCGAAACGGCCGGGTCGTCCGTGTTCAGCGTAACGGCCAACCGGGCATCTACCATCCGCCGCAGCGGATGGTTTTCCAGCGAACTGCAGACGCCGCTCTGGTAATTGCTCGTTGGGCAGACTTCAAAGACCACGCCGCGCTCGCGCGCCAGGTCCACGATGCCCTGGTCTTCCAAAACGCGCACACCGTGCCCAATGCGTTCTGCGCCCAGCAATTCAATCGCCTGCCGCACGTTCTCCGCGCCGCCCCATTCGCCGGCGTGCACGGTGATGTGCAGCCCGGCCTGTCGGGCTTCGCGGAAAAGCGGCGCAAAGGGTTCGGCGGAAAATTCCGCCTCGTTGCCCGCCAGGTCCAGGCCCACGATGCCCCGCGCGCGGTTCTCTGCGGCCAGCCAGGCCACCTGTTCGGCCAGGGCCACGTCTTCGTGGCGGTTGACGCTGGCGATCAAACGCACTTCCACGCCAAAGGCACGGCTGGCATCCTCTGCGCTGGCACACACCCAGTCCATGACATCGTGCAGGGGGAAGCGCTCCGCCCGGCTCAAGGCCACGGGGGTAAAGCGCAGCTCCAGGTAACGGATGTTGTCTGCGGCGGCATCTTCCACGGCCTCGCGTGTGATGCGGTGGATGATCTCCGGCGAGCGGTAGAAAAGGCGCAACGTGCCAAACTTGGACAGGAAATTCTGGAAGGTCAACGGATCGCCATCCTGCACCTGCACTTGCCTGCGCAAAGCCTCCACATCGGCGGGCACATCGATGCCGTGGTCGTGGGCGGCTTCCAGCATGGTATCCAGGCGTAGCGCCCCTTCCAAATGGCGGTGCAGATCGACCTTGGGCAAGCGAGCACAAAAGGTTGGCAAATCCATCGCAAGCTGACCCCTGTCCATCACCGTTACCTCTTCCCACCGCGCTTTTTCTTGCGTTTGCCCTTCTTGTTGCCGGTGGTCTTGCCGCGGGACCCGCCCCCCGTTGTGGTTACCGTTTGGGCGCGCGCCACCGGCTGGGCGGTGAATGCTCGGCTGATCACCGCCGCGCGGATCTCGGCGATCAGGCCGGCGTACATTTCCGAGGCTTTGCGTTTATATTCTACCAGCGGATTGCGCTGGGCGTAGGCCTCCAACCCGATGGAGACACGTAAGGCCTCGATCTGCGTCAGGTATTCCACCCAGGCGTTGGTGATGGCCTCCAGCAGGACGCGCCGGTACCAGTTCGTCTGCGCGCGGCGCCCCAGCCAGCGGATGACGGTCTCCCGCTCATCCTCCGCCAGGTCGCGCGGGGATACCGACAGGCGGTCGGCAGGTAAGACGGCCCGCAACCCGGGTTCCAGCGCCGCCACGCTGGCGGCATTTTGCGCCCGTTCATTGAACAGGGCCTCACCAAAATTGTATTGCTGCGCACGCTGGGCATCTTGCAGGTGTTCCAAAATGTCCTGCAAGGCTTCATCGGCAGATTGTCGAGACAACAAACCGCCGGCATAATACATGTAGCTAAAGCGTTGATAGCGGCGGCGCACCTTTTGGTGGCGATCGAAAGCAATGCGCTCCCCCTGGGTAATGGCCTGCAAAAGGCGGATTTTGTCATCGTCGCCGGGATGTTCGGGCAGGCTGGGGAGCAAGCGCGCCAGAGAGGAGGAAATCTCGCCCCGTTCGCCCAACAGCATCTCGTATCGTTGGGCGAAAACCGTCTCCGTCGCCTCGGCAAGGGCAGCCAGCGCCGCATCCAGCCCGGCAGATTCCAGCGCCTCTTCGTCGATTTCCAGGGCCGTGCGTAAGCGGTTTTCCAGGGTCAGGCGCAAACGGCGCAAAGCCAACGACACCAGCGCCGTTTCGATCTGCTCTGCCAGCTCGTCTTCCAGCGCCAGCGGATCGTCCAGCAGGGCGCGCGTCTTCTGGCTGGGCAGGGTCAGGCGGATGCCCACCAGGGCGCTGAGTTCTTCCAGGGCCTGACGCGCAGAGCGCGGCGTCTCTTCGTCGCCATAAGACAAGCCCTCCAGGGCCGTGTGCAAGGTGTCCAGCCGTTCTTCCAGCTGTTCATCCACCGCCACGGCGGAACGTTCCAGCAATTCGTTGACCACCCTCTTCAGGTGATCATGCTCCGCCTGCACGGCCTGCGCCGCCAGCTGGTGCGCGGCTTCGGCCAGCGCCTCTCGTGTAGCAATCTCGTCCAGCTGTTGCAAGAGCAGGTCGTACATAAACGAGGGATAAAACCCGCCGCGATGGGCAAAAGTCGGCTGCGATTGCTCCAGCCAGGCCAGCAACCGCCAGGGGCCTTCTTCGTCGGCGAAGGCCGAGGGCACCCGCAGGCGGATCTCATCTTCCAGCAGGGCGTTGACATCTTCCGTCAGGTCTTCTTTGACAAAGATGCGATCGCGCTGGGCGTAAATTTGCATGCGCTGCTGGTTGAGCACATCATCGTATTCCAGCAGGTGTTTACGCATGTCGAAGTTGGCGCCTTCCACCCGCTGCTGCGATTGTTCCACAATGTTGCTGACGATCCGATGCTCCAGGGGCATCATTTCATCTACCCGCAGCCGGTTCATCACATTGCTGACCTGTTCGCCGCCAAAGAGGCGCATGAGGTCATCTTCCAGCGAAAGGTAAAAGCGCGACGCCCCGGGGTCGCCCTGGCGGGCGGCGCGGCCACGCAGCTGGTTGTCGATGCGGCGGGATTCGTGCCGTTCCGAGCCCAGGACAAACAGGCCGCCCAGTTCACGCACCCGTTCCATATCATCGAAATAC
>WGAD01000348.1 GCA_015489255.1 Anaerolineales bacterium
AGGTTGTGAATGGAAATCAGCGTGCCAGCCAGAAACTCGCGCGCCTGAATGAGATGCCGGATGTAGGCCCGCGAGAAAGTGCGGCAGGTGTAGCAATCGCAGGTCTCGTCAATCGGACGGGGGTCGCGGGCAAAGCGGGCGTTCATCAGGTTCAGGCGACCTTCCGGGCTGAAGGCGGCGTGATGCCGCGCCAGACGGGTGGGCAGCACGCAATCGAAAATATCCACGCCACGGCGCACGCCTTCGATCAAGTCTTCCGGCGTGCCGACACCCATCAGGTAGCGCGGCTTGTCTTCCGGCAGCAGCGGGGTGACCACATCGAGCGTGCGGTGCATCTCTTCTTTGGTTTCGCCGACCGAAAGGCCGCCGATGGCGATGCCAGGGAAAGGCAGGGAAGCGATGAACCGCGCCGACTCGGCGCGCAGATCGGGGTCCACGCCGCCCTGGACGATGCCGAAGAGCGCCTGTTCGTCAGGGCGTTGATGCGCCGCCAGCGAGCGTTCCGCCCAGCGGTGCGTGCGTTCCATCGCCGCGCGGAGGTAAGCCCGCTCGGCGTAGGGGTCGGCGCACTCGTCGAAAGCCATGATGATGTCGGCGCCCAGGTTGTTCTGAATCTGGATGGAACGTTCCGGCGTAAAGCGGTGCCGCGAGCCGTCGATGTGGCTTTTGAAGGTCACGCCGTCTTCGTCAATTTTGCGGCTGTCGGCCAGCGAGAAGACCTGGAAACCGCCGGAATCGGTCAGCATGGGGCCGTGCCATTGCATGAAGTTGTGCAGACCGCCCATCTCGCGCACCAGTTCGTCGCCGGGGCGCAGATAAAGGTGGTAGGTATTGGACAGCACCAGCGTAGCGCCCAATTCTTCCAGCTGGGCCGGCGTCAGCAGCTTGACGGTGGCCTGGGTGCCGACCGGCGCGAAGACCGGCGTCTGCAAATCGCCGTGCGGCGTGCGAAAGGCCCCCGCCCGAGCCCGGCCCTGAGTGGCATGGAGGGTGTATTCGAACATAGTGCCGGAATTATAGCCCAGAATAAGCAGCGTATTTGATATACTTGTAAAAATTGTGCCGCCTAAGAGGAGCTGATTTATGGCGCGTGATACGCAAACTTTACCCCTTACAATCAAACCGGATTCTCCGCTTTTTCGTCAACAACTAGAAATTTCTTCTCAAAAAACCTGCGATTGCAAAGCAAGCCATATCAATTGCATGACCGCGAAAGAGTGGATTAAGGCGCAAATTGGCGTTTGGCAATTCACTTATGAAAAACGGGATATCCGGGATAAAAAACTGCATCCGGCCACCTTTCCCATTTCTCTCGCCAAAAAAGTCATTAGCCTGTTTACGCATGAAGGAGAACTCGTTTTAGATCCGTTTGCGGGCAGCGGCACGACATTGGTAGCCGCCCAGGATTTAAACCGCAATGCCGTCGGGTTCGACTTGCAAGAAAAATATATTGACTTGTGCGCCCAGCGCCTGCAAAGCAACAATCTGTTCAATCACGCCCAACAAATTGCTATCCAGGATGACGCCCACAACATCCCGGATTACTTTGCCGAAGAAAGCCTTAGCCTGATATGGACATCCCCGCCCTATGCCAATTTGCTCAACCGCAAACGCAAAAACAAGTCACGGCGCGGCGATGAGCGCAAGAATGAACAATTCGGGCAGGTCGAACAATATTCCCAAGACCCGCGCGATTTGGGCACCATGCCAATTGAACAATACACGGCCACAATGGGGGATATTTTCGAGGGCTTGCTGCCTTTGCTGCGCCCCAAAGGGCACTGCGTCATCAACGTCCCTGATATGTGGTGGAACAATCAACGCATCACCATTCACATCGCCCTGGTGGAAGAATTGAGAAAACGCGGCTACGAATTGCGTAATATCATCATCTGGGATCGCACCAATATCGTCAATCGCGTGGGCATCTTCGGCTGGCCCTCCAATTACATCACAATGGGCACCACCTTTGAATATTTGCTGGATTTCTGGAAACCAGCGTGAAGAAGCGCCATGAAAATTTACACCAAAGCGTCCTTAATCCATGAGTTGAAACACATCAGAAAACGCGGATGGATTCCCAACGCCCGTCCGGGCAACAGCGGCGGCATCGGCAATACACTGGAAGACCTGCTTGAAATCCCCGAGAATAATCTTCCTATCCCAAACGCGAATGAATGGGAACTCAAAACCCAGCGATTAGGCAGCAACGCTTTGGTGACCTTATTTCACATGGAGCCATCTCCCCGGGCATTGAAGTTTGTGCCAAATATTTTATTGCCCGTTTACGGTTGGTCTCACGCCAACGCCGGAAATGCTTACCCTCAAAATGAAAGAAGCTTTCGGCAGACTATCAACGCCCAAACCTACAGCGATCGGGGGTTTACCATCAAAATCGACGAACAAAAACAACACATCTATTTGCATTTCGACCCTGGCAAAGTGGATGCCCGCCATTCACAATGGCTGCAAAACGTTTTACAGCGAGGAGGACAAATCGCGCTGGATCCGGCACCTTATTGGGGTTTTCAAGACCTGGAACACAAAGCCGGCGCCAAGCTCCACAATTGCTTCTTTGTGCAAGCCCAGAGCAAACGGAAAGGAAAAACGGTTTACTTCAAATACGAAAAGATTTCGATCCTGGAAGGATTTGACATCAAAGGTCTTCTCAATGGGCTGCGAGAAGGTTTTGTCTATGTGGATTTCGATGCCCGAACAGGGCATAACCACGGCACCAAATTCAGGGTGCGGGCAAGCCGCATCCCCGCTTTATATGCCAAAGTAACAGAAATCTAGTGAACCGCATTTTCCTCAAAAAAGGCCGTGAACGGGCGCTGCTGCGCCGCCACCCCTGGATCTTCTCCGGGGCCATCGCCCGCGTGGAGGGGGACCCGGCCCCCGGTGCGACCGTCACCGTCTGCCGGGCGGACGGAACGCCGCTGGCGCAGGCCGCCTGGTCGCCGCATTCGCAAATCCGCGCCCGGGTCTGGACGTTCGACCCATCCACCCCGGTGGATGCCGATTTCTTCCGCAAACGCATCCGGGCGGCGCTGCGGCGCCGCGCGTCCCTGCCCTTCTTCGGCCAGAGCGACGCCCTGCGCCTGATCCACGCCGAATCGGACGGCATCCCCGGCCTGATCGTGGACCGCTATGCCGATCTGCTGGTGCTGCAATCTCTGACCGCCGGCAGCGAATTCTGGAAGGAAACCCTGGCCGACATTCTGCTGGAAGAAACCGGCGCGGCGACCATCTACGAACGCTCCGACGCCGACGTGCGGGGGCTGGAAGGGCTGCCGCCGATCAACGCGCCGCTGCGCGGCCAGCCCCCCGCCACGCTGACCATCCGCGAGCACGGCCTGGCCTACCGCGTCCACCTCTCCGCCAGCCACAAGACCGGCTTTTACCTCGACCAGCGGGAAAACCGCCTGCTGGTGCGCCGCCTGGCCGCGGACCGCGACGTGCTCGATGGCTTCAGCTACACCGGCGGTTTCACGCTCAACGCCCTGGCGGGCGGCGCGCGCAGCGTGCTGACCGTGGACGCCTCCGAAGAGGCCCTGGCGCTGGCCGCCGAAAACCTGCGCCTGAACGGCCTGGCCGACCGCGACGTGACCCTGCAAAGCGGCGACGCCTTCAAACGGCTGCGCCGCTTCCGCGACGAAGGCCGCCGCTTCGACCTGATCGTGCTCGACCCGCCCAAATTCGCCCCCACCGCGGCCCACGCCCAGCGCGCCGCCCGCGGCTACAAGGACATCAACCTGCTGGGCTTCAAACTGCTGCGCCCCGGCGGTCTGCTGGTCACCTTTTCCTGCTCCGGCGGCATCAGTCCCGACCTGTTCCAGAAGATCGTGGCCGGGGCCGCGCTCGACGCCGGTGTGCAGGCCCGCATCGTGGCGCAGCTTCATCAGTCCGCCGATCACCCCATCGCGCTGACCTTCCCCGAAGGGGCCTATCTCAAGGGGTTGGTATGCCAGATCTGACCTGGAAAGACCCGCAGCCCGTGGACGCCCGTCCGCTGGACGGATTGGGGCTGCACCCGCTGGCCGCCGAAATCCTCGTCCGCCGTGGCGTGGATGACCCGGACGCCGCCCGCGCCTTCCTCGACCCGGCTGCCGTCACCCTGCCGCCGCCAGCCGAACTGCCCGGCCTGGACGAGGGCGCCACGCGCATCGCCACGGCGATTCGGAACGGGGAACGGGTGCTCGTCTGGGGCGACTTCGACGTGGACGGGCAGACCTCCACCACCATCCTGACGCAAACCATCCGCGCCCTGGGCGGTGACGTAATTTATCACATCCCCGTCCGCGCCACCGAATCGCACGGCGTCAAAATCCCCAGGCTGGAAGAAATCGTCCGCCAGTCCGCGCCGCGCGTGCTGCTGACCTGCGACACCGGCATCACCGCCCACGAAGCCGTCGCCTGGGCCAACACCCGCGGCCTGGACGTGGTCATCACCGATCATCACGACCCGGCTGAAACCCCGCCGCCCGCCCTGGCGGTCAGCGACCCGAAATACCTGCCCGCCGACCATCCCTTCGCCACCCTGCCAGGGGCCGGCGTGGCCTGGCTCTTTGCCGCCGAGCTGCTGCGCCGCTACCCCAACCCGCCGCTCGCCCCCGACGACCTGCTCGACCTGGCGGCGCTCGGCATCGTGGCCGACGTGGCCGAATTGCGCGGCGCGGCCCGCACCCTGTTGCAACACGGACTGATCCGCTTGCGGCAGACGCCCCGCCTCGGCCTGCAAACGCTCTACCAAAGCGCCGACATCCTCCCCGACCGGCTGAACGAAGAACACATCGGCTTCCGCCTCGCCCCCCGCCTGAACGCCATCGGTCGCTTGGGCGACGCCCGTCCCATCGTGGAACTCTTCACCACGCAAAACCCGCAGCGCGCCCAGGCCATTGTGCAGCACCTGGAATCGTTGAACACGCAGCGGCAAATGCTCACCCGACAGGTGCTAGAGGGCGCGCTGGCGCAGTTAGAACGCGACCGCACCCTGGCTGACCAGCCCGTGCTGGTGCTGGCACACCCCGATTGGCCCGGCGGCGTGCTGGGACTGGCCGCCGGTCAGCTGGCCGAACGCTTCCGCAAGCCGGTGATTCTACTGCAAACCCCGCCCGGTGCGCCCGCCCGCGGCTCGGCCCGCTCTGTGCCGGGCGTTCACATCACGCAAGCCATCGCCGCCCAGCGCGATTTGCTGCTCGGTTTTGGCGGCCATCCGCAGGCGGCGGGGCTCTCCCTGCCCGCCGAAAACATCCCCGCCTTCCGGCAGCGGCTGGCGCAAACCGTGGCGGCCATGCAAGCCGCCGCCCGCGTGGAAACCGCCCTGCAACTGGACGCCTGGCTGCCCTGGAACGCCCCCTCGCTGGAACTGGCCGCCGCGTTGGAAACCCTGGCGCCTTTTGGCAACGGTCACCCGCCTCCTCTTCTGGCTACGCGCAATTTGCAACTGGAAAGCGCCGTGGAAATCGGACGCACCCGCGAGCACCTGCGCCTGACCGTGCGCGACGAAAACGACCATACGCAAACCGTCCTCTGGTGGCGCGGTGCGGGCGCCGAAATCCCGGAGCGCTTCGATCTGGCCTACACCCTGCGCGTGGGCGATTACCGCGGCCAGCCGCAACTCAACCTGACCCTGGTCGCCATGCGCGAAAGCCCGCGCCCGCGCCTGGAAGTTCAAACGGAGGCCCCCGCCTGGGAGGTGCTCGACTGGCGCGCCGATCTCCTGACCCCCGCCGACCTGCTGCGCCGGGTGTCATCCTGGCCCGATCCGTTGATCTGGGCAGAGGGAGAAGCGCGCGCCGCCGTGCGCGGCGCAGGACGAGACGCGCTCGCTCCCGCCGAAACCCTGGTCATCTGGACACCGCCGCCTTCGCGCCGCCTGCTGCGCGAGGCGCTGCAACGCGTCCGTCCCCGGCGCGTGATCCTCGCCGACGACGGGCAGACCGCCCCAGGCGTCCAGGCTCTGCTGCGCCAGATCGGCGGCATGGCGAAATACGCCCTCGGCCACAACGCCGGCCGCCTGCACCTGGAAACCCTGGCGGTTGCCACCGCTCAGCCCCTCCTGAGCGTCGAACTCTCCCTGGTCTGGTGGGCGGCTCGCGGCGCGTTTTCTCTTACGCGCGAGGGGCTTGAGATGCGCTTGCTTTCTCCCGGGCAAGCCAACCCTGCCCTGCAAAAAGAAACCGAAATGGCGTTAAAATCTCTCCTGCAAGAAACCCGCGCCTGGCGGGGGCATTACCGCCGACTGCCAGCGCCCACTCTCTTGGCGTGATCAAGGCGCCCGCCGCAGCGGGCCGCCATCACTTTGGGAGGCAGCCATGAAACACAAGATCACCATTGGTTTACCCCGCATACACGAAGAAGCCGGCGAAAAACGGGATTTCCTGCCCGCTTTCGTCAAAGCCCTGGCTCAACACAACGTCCAGATCGTCATCGAAGAGGGCTACGGCAGCGGCATCGGCTACAGCGAAAGCGCCTACCTGCGGGTTGCGCCCCGCCAAGTACGCTTTGGCAAAGCCGAAGATGTCTTCCAGCAAGATTACGTCATCGTCCTGCGCGCGCCGCGCGAGGAACACCTGCGGCTGATGAAATCGGGCGCTACGCTGATCTCCATGCTGCATTACCCCACCCGTCCCCAGCGTGTCCAGATCTTGCGCTCCCTGGGCATCGAGGCCGTATCGCTCGATGCGATCACCGACGACACCGGGCGGCGGCTGGTGGAAAACCTCCGCGCCGTCGGCTGGAATGGAATGGCCGTCGCCATGAAAACCCTGGAGCAACTGCGCCCCGATTTCCACGATCCTAAACGTCCGCCCATCCACGTCACGGTGTTGGGGCTGGGGGCCGTTGGCAGCCACGCGGCCCAGGCGGCCATCCATTACGCCAGCGCCGCCCTGCAACGCGAACTTTACCATCAGGGCGTGCCCGGCGTCATCGTCCGCGCGGTCGATTTTGATCTCACCCCGCACGAAGGGTATGTGCGCGAACTCCTGCACGACACCGACA
>WGAD01000349.1 GCA_015489255.1 Anaerolineales bacterium
ATACAAGCGGGCGTTGGCGGCAGCTGCGCATTTGCCGGCGATCTTTCGCGGCGTGGTTGCGCGCGTGCTGGGAGGCGGACGGGGCGGCAAGATGCCCTCGTTCCACATCGATTTGCACAGCGGACGCGGCAAAAGCGAGGTGGAATACCTGAACGGAGCGGTTGTGCGGTATGGCGAACGGCTGGGCGTGCCGACGCCCGTCAACCGTTTGCTCACGGATCTCTTGTTGGGCTTGACGGCGGGGCGCATTCGGCTGGACGAATTTGCCAGAAGACCCGAGAATCTTCTACAGCGCTGGAAATGAACATCCTGTATGCAACCCTCCTTATGTTGGCTGCAGTTGTGGATTTGCTGGCGATCGGGGCGATTTGGGCAGACAGCAAGCCGCTGCCATACCTGCGTTGGTTGCGGTACTTTTTGCTGGCGTTGGCTGTCTGGGGGTTTACTTATGCGCTCTTCTGGCTATCGGATGTGCCGGAAACGCGCTACTGGTTGCTGAATGCGACGTACTTGGGCGTGGTGTTTGCGCCGCCGGCTTATTTCTTATTTAGCGTGTATTACACAGGAAAAGGCCCTGTGCCTTCAAAGCGCATCGCCTTTTTGCTGGGCATAGGCTGCCTGCTGTTGCTGTTGATGTGGACAGACCACTGGCATGGCCTGTTCTTCGGCGGTCAACGGCAGTTGACCGACAGCGTATTGTTCGATGGCGGCGTATTTTTTTGGGTGAACGTCTTTTATGGCTATGGGCAGATTTTGGTGGCCAGCGGGTTGTTGCTGCAACATTCTTTTGCCCTGCAGAAGAAGATGTATCGCCGGCAGGCCTTTTTGTTGATGTTCGGAACGCTCCTGCCCGTCGTGGTCAATATTGGCCTGGTTTTGGGCTGGCTCCCTCGCCTGGAAATTGACCTGACCCCGCTTCTTTTCACCCTGACCGGCCTGACCATACTGTACAGTCTGGAGCGCTATGCACTGGGTCGGCTGCGGCCGATCGGGTACCAAATGCTGATGGAGCACATGGAATCGGCGTTTCTGTTGCTGGATACCGGGTTTCGGGTCATGGAATACAACCGCGCTGCCAGCAACTTTTTGCGCCAATTTGGGAAAGACCAGATTGGCGCGAGCCTGAGTACGATTTTGGCCGAATTGCCGGAGGAAGTGCGCGTTATGTTGCAAACCCGCAGGGGCGAGGCCGTCGTCCCTTGGGAGGGAGGGCGCTATATCAAGGTGCGGGCGTTGCCGATACGGGAACCGGGAACGGACCTGGACCTGGGTGTGATGTGCATGTGGCACGATGTAACCGAGGAGGTGCGGCGGGCGCAAACGCTGGCGAAATCGAACCGCGCTCTGGAAGAAGAAATTGCCAGGCATTTGCAAACCCGGTCGCTTCTGGAGCATTTGGCCACCCATGATGGGCTGACCGGTTTGTTCAATCGTCATTACCTGGACAGACAACTGCCAGATTTGCTCAGGCAGGCTGCGGCACGGGGCGAATCGGTTGCTCTGTGTCTTCTGGATGTAGATCACTTCAAGCTGATCAATGACCGTTACGGGCACGCCAGCGGAGATGATGTGCTCCGCCAGCTGTCCGCGTATTTGCAACGCAACGTCCGTAAACAGGACTGGCTGGCCCGTTATGGCGGCGAGGAAATTGTGATCGCCATGCCTGGCTTGCAATTGAACGACGCCGCAGCGCGCATGGCAGCTTTGCGCGCCGGCATTTCTGGCCTGGTTTTTCAATCTAAAGATGGAGAAATTTTCTCAGTGACGGTATCTATGGGGCTGGCAGTTTTCCCGCAGCACGCTCGCCAGACAGAGCCCCTGTTGCATTGCGCAGATGACGCGCTCTACACGGCAAAACGCAACGGGCGCAACCGTCTGGAAATTTTTGGAGAAGGAACCGATCGCAGTCATCACACCTGGGAACAGGCGAAGTGATAAAATAAACCTCCATTTTTCGGAGGTATAAGAATGGAAGCAACGATTCGCTTTTCAGAACCGCGCTCTACCGTAGAAGTTCATTTGCCCGATGGTCGCATTTTGACCGGCCCACGCAACACGCCAATTGGGGAGTTTTTACGGCGCGTAGAGCCGGAACTCTCGGCGCCGGTCGTTGGAGCGGTGGTGAACAATGAATTGCGAGAATTGACGTATCCCATTCGCATGGACGCCCACGTTCGGCCAGTGACCATGGCCGAAGCCGATGGCGCGCGCATCTATCGACGCTCGCTCACCTTTTTGCTGGAATATGCGTATGAATCGCTGTTTTCAGAAGGATATTTGACGATTGACCATTCCATTGCCTCGGGAGGGTACTTTTGTCAGGTGCGGGAGCGTGCACCGCTGAACAGCGAGGAATTGGCCCGCTTGCAGCGACGAATGGAAGAGCTGGTGGCGGCAGATCTGCCTTTTCGGCGCATAGAGATGCCCTTAGGGGAGGCCATTGCCTATTTTCAAGATAAAGGCTACCACGAGAAGGTGCGCCTGCTGTTGACCTCGCGCAAAAAAGATTACCTGACCCTCTACATGTTGGATGAGCACCTCGATTACCACCACGGCTATATGGTGCCTTCAACCGGTTATCTGAAGTGGTTTGCCCTGCTGAACAGGAATGGCGGTTTTGTGTTGCGCTTCCCGCGCCGCCACAGCCCCACGCGCTTGCTGCCGCTGCCAGATAACCCCAAACTGCTGTCAACCTTTCGCCGTTATGGCGATTGGCTGGAACGCCTGGGCATTGACAGCGTGGGGGCATTGAACGAAGCCATCCGTGCGGGCCGCGGTTATGAACTGGTGTTGGTGGCCGAGGCCTTGCACGAGCAACACGTGGCCGAGATCGCACGCCAGATTTACGAAAAACGCGACCAGACGCGCATCATCCTGATCGCCGGCCCGTCTTCCAGCGGCAAAACCACCTTTTCCCGCCGTCTGACCGTCCAGCTGTTGGCTTTGGGGTTATCTCCTTTTCCGCTGGAGCTGGATAATTATTTTGTCAATCGTGAAGATACGCCCCGCGATGAGCACGGAAACTATGATTTTGAGACCATAGAAGCCTTGAACCTGGAGCGGCTGGGCGTAGACCTGGCGGCCCTTTTGCGTGGTGAGGCGGTGCGCTTGCCGCATTACAACTTCAAAACGGGGCGCAGCGAGCCTGGCGAGTGGGTGCAATTGCAGCCGGGCCAGATTGTCATCCTGGAGGGCATTCATGGGTTGAACCCGCGCTTGCTGCCGCAATCTCTGCAACGGCAGGCGTTTCGCATTTACGTTTCGGCGCTGACGCAGCTCAATTTGGACCGCCACAATCGGGTATCGACGACTGACACCCGCCTGATTCGGCGCATCGTCCGCGATGCGCGCGACCGGGGCTATTCGGCGCGGGATACGATCAGCCGCTGGGAATCGGTTCGCCGCGGCGAAAAACGACACATCTTCCCCTACCAGGAAAATGCAGATGTGATGTTCAACTCAGCGCTGGTGTATGAACTGGCGGCGCTCAAACCGCTGGCTGAACCTTTGTTGCGCCAGGTGCCGCCCCATACGCCCGAGTATATCGAAGCCAAGCGTTTGCTGGCATTTTTGGAGTGGTTCGCGCCAATGGATGCTTCTTTAGTGCCGTTGACATCCATCGTGCAAGAATTTCTGGGGCATTCCATTTTCAAACAGTTTACCTTTTGGCGTCATTAGCGCGCCGCCAGGATGGAATAGATGAAACAATTGTTGCAAAACCTGAAGAACGGAGAAGCGTTGGTGGAAGAGGTGCCAACGCCCATGCCGCGTTATGGACAGGCCCTGGTGCGGACGGCGGCCTCTTTGGTTTCGGCGGGGACGGAGCGGATGGTGGTCTCTTTTGCCGAGAAGAGTTTGCTGGGCAAGGCCCGCTCACGGCCAGACCTGGTGCGCCAGGTGCTCGATAAAGCCCGCCGTGAAGGCTGGGCGCCCACCATACG
>WGAD01000350.1 GCA_015489255.1 Anaerolineales bacterium
AATGAGCCAAAAACGGGCTGCCTACTGCGGGCAGCCCGTTTTTCGTCAGTTCAGAAAGGCGGTGTTTGAAGGTAAGCGAAGCTGATGATGCTGATGCTGTAAATCGTTGCGTAGAGGAAGGCAAAAGCGGCGGTTCGCGCCAAAAGGGGGTTGAGCGCTTTGCCGTGCAGCCGGCGCAAGTCGGCGTAGAGCCTGCGCGCAGTCGGCAGCAGAACCCAGACGAAGAGCACTGCAGGATGCACAGCGGTAAACAATGCCAGGTACAGGGGGATGAGAAAACTGCCGGCGAGCAGCAGCAGGTATTGGATGCGCGTCCCTTTTTCCCCGAGCAGAACAGCCAGGGTCTTTTTGCCGTTGGTGCGGTCGGTGGGGATGTCGCGGTAGTTGTTGACCACCAGGATATTGGTGATCAGAAAACCGATGGCTGCGCTGCTCCACCAGACATGACCGGGGATGTCCGCCGGTGAAAAGCTCCCGCCGCTGGCGGCCTGGGCCTGAACGAAGTAAGTGCCGCCGACGGCGACTGGCCCGAAAAACAGGAAGACGAAGAGGTCGCCCAGGGCGTAAGACCCGTAAGGGAAGGGGCCGCCGGTGTAGGCCAGCAGGGCGGCGATGGCGGCCAGGCCGATCCACAGGGCGACGCTGCCCGCCCGCCAGATGAGATACAGGCCGGGCAGGGCGGCCAGGGCCAGGGTGAACCACAGGCCGCGCCGCACTTCTGCCGGGTTGAGCAAACCGCTCTGGGTGACGCGCACCGGCCCCAACCGCTCCCCGCGATCGACCCCTCGCTCGTAATCGAAGACATCGTTGGCAAGGTTGGAGGCAATTTGCAGCAGAAGGGCAACCAGCAAGGCGGCCATCGCCGGCAGAAAGCGGTTGATGCCGTCGGAGAAAGCCAGCGCAATGCCTATGAGAACGGAGGCCAGGGCGGCCGGGAGCGTTTTGGGCCGTATGGCGAGCAGCCAGGCCTGTTTTTTGTTTGGCGAAAGCACCATGTGTTTATTCCTGGATAGAACCGTTCAAGCGAGGATACCAGTACCAAAGCACGTCGGCAGCCGGTTTGCCGTGCACCGAGGCAGAGACATCGTGCAGAATGGCGGGCGGGTAGTAACCACGGCTTACGAAGCCGCCGATCCACGGGCGCTGATTGATCGCTACCAGCAAGGCTTCGTAGATCTCCCGTTGCAGATCAAGATCAGGTTCCAGGTCTTGCGGCGGGGTGTGGGGCGGGGAGAGCAGGTCCCAACTCAGGCAGTAAGTCTGCCCAACGTCCACGCAGCCGGTGGCCGCGCCGCGCACGGAGGGGTAGGCGGCGGCGATGAGGATCGGTTTGCCGACCTCGTCGCTGAAGGGTTTCAGCACTTCGTCCAGCTGGCGGACGATTTCGACGATCATCTCGTCCTGGGAGGGGGAGCGGGCGTCGCCGATGGGCGCATCCCAGAGCAGGTACACCCCGTCCACGGCATCGAGGAAGGGCGGACGGGCGCTCATTTGTTGATCGTAGGGCATGGCCCAGAAGATCGGGCCGCCAAAAGTGGCGCGCACCTCCTCCAGCAGGCTGCGCCAGCGCGCTTCGGCATCTGCCGGGGCGTTGGCTGGCTCTCCGGTTGCCAGCAACCCATTGGGCAACGCCGGAACGACCCATTCTCCGCCCAGGATGAGCATTTGGGCGCCGGACTCGCGGGCGACCTGGGCGTTGTGCAGGGCAAACATGCGGTAAGCCTCGAACCAGGCCTGCCACCAAGCCGGTGTGCGCGAGGCATCGATCCACCAGTTGGCAGTGGGCGCCGGCAGGTTGGCCTGCGGAAAGACTGCCACGTTGAGACCCAAAGCGCGGGCGTTTTGAATGAGAACGGTTTCGCGGTCGGGGAGGATATCCGTTTTAGGGTTGAGGCCAAAGGCCAGCGGTTGGTTGCTGCGCACCGTCCAGGTGGGGGTTTCGATCAGCCAGTTGGCGTTCAGGGCGGCGACGTTGCTCAGGGCGCTGCCCCAGTGCGGCTGCCAGGAGGGTTCGTAGGCGGGCAGGAATTCAACGCCGGTGATGAACCCGGGCGCCATCGGCTGAATGGGGCGGGCGGTCAATTGGGTGGTGAAATCCTGGTAATTTTCCCAGCGGTTGACGGTGTCGGTCAGATGTTGTGAGACCAGGCTGGTTTTGGCAATGCGCGGGTGCGCGGGGTCGACACCGGGCGTCTGCGCATCATCGGCCTGGCCGCATTGCGCGTTGCGGCAGTAGCGGTAACCAAAGTTGCCCACCAGGTTCAGCGGGCTGTACAGTTTGTACGTCCAGCGGTGGTTGCCCATGGGCCACATAGGCAGCGCTTCCATCCAGCCGTAAGGGTTGAGTTGCAAGTAGATGACATCTTCTGCTGGCGTGTTCTCGGGCACGGTCACGTCGAAGAGGATGGGGGCGTTGGGGCCGCTCTGCCAGCTGATGACCGTGTCTTCTATGAGGGTATCCTGATTGGGGACGCGCAAAAAGCGGACGACAAAACCGCCCTCGGCGTCGTGCTCTGCGTTCCAGAAGCCATCGCCCAGGGTGTATTTATAGTGGATGCCCGCGCCGGCGGGAAGCTGTAAGGTGAGCACATAGGCTCCATCGGGTTGCTGCACCATGACGGGCATGGCGCTGGCGATGGTGTTGACGCCGCCTTCGAGGTCGGCAAAGACGTTGCCCAGTTGCAGCAGATCGCCGGCGATGCGCAGCGGCGCACCCTGAACGGTATCGGCAGGCACCTGCACGCGGAAGGTGACGCTGACCATTGGGCGTGGGGCCAGTTGGATAGGCACATTGGTAATGGCGCCAGCGGCGACGACTGCGCCCTGCTGGAAGAAGTCGTACATGCCGTTCATGGCGTAGGCCGTCAGGCGGTGTGTGCCGGGCGGCAGCCCTTCAATAGCGAAATAACCGCGCGCATCGGTGACGGCTTGCGTGCCGCCGGCCTCGACCAGGATGTTGGGCAGGGGCTGCCCGGTGGCGGCGTCGGTCAGCTGGCCGCGAATGGCGCCGCTTTCGCCCTGGAAGGGTTGATCCGTCCAGCTGCTGATGATGTCCTCCGTCTGCCCTGGGCCGTCTACGCGCAACATGCGGTAACGTACCAGTTCGCCGGCGTAGTTGTCTTCGTAGGCGGTCAGCGTGCCCAGGCGAGCGTAGCGATATTTGACGATCTCGCCTTGTGCCAGGGGCAGGGTGACGATGTAGTGGGTGGCGTCCTGGGCGCTCATGGCGTAAGAGCGGACGTTGAGCGCCACGCCGGTTACATCGTCTACGATCACCAGCGCCAGGGTCTCCCCGCTGTTGAGCGGCGCCGGCAGGGTGGCGATAAAGGTCGTTTCTGCCAGGGCCACCGGCGTGACGCTGGGCGGAGGGGTTTGGGTGGCCGCGCCAGGCGGTGTGGTTGTCCCTCCCGGTTCGAACAGGGAAATGGTGCAGGCCATGCTGGCGAGCACCAGCAGGCTGAGGGCGTAGATCAAAATGCGTCTGCGGCGTTTGGGCGACATGAGCTTCACACCTCCCCGTTTTCCAGCCGTTTTTGCCGATCTCGATAGGCCAGTTTGCTGAGCCAAATGGAAAAATAATACAGCACGATCATCGGCCCCATCACCAGCGCCATGTTGACCGGATCGACCGTGGGCGTGATCGCTGCCGCGATGATGGCGATCAGCACCACTGCCAGCCGTCCCTGGTCGGCCAGGGTTTCGGGCTTCAAC
>WGAD01000351.1 GCA_015489255.1 Anaerolineales bacterium
AAAAACAGCCGTCCGCACGGGCGGCTGTTTTTCATCTCCAACAGACAAGGCCAAAAATTTGGTATCATACGCCTGAAATCCACCCAGGAGATAACCATGACTTTTGACTTCGATACCGTCATCCCCCGCCGGGGAACGCGCAGCATGAAATGGCGCCGTTATCCGGAAGATGTTTTGCCCATGTGGGTCGCCGACATGGATTTCCGCGCCCCGCAACCCATTCTGGAAGCACTGGAAGCGGAAATCCGGCATGGCGTGCTAGGGTACGACTTCCCCACCCGCGAACTGCAAGCTGTCGTAGCCGCTCGCATGGAGTCGCTCTACGGCTGGCAGGTGGAACCGGAGGCCGTGGTTACCATCCCCGGGTTGGTCGCTGGCTTCAACATCGCTGCCAGCATCAGCGTTCAGCCCGGCGAAGGCATCCTGGTGCAACCGCCGGTGTATCATCCTTTTTTGCAAGTCCACCGCAACCTCGGGCTGGTCCGCCAGGACGCCGAGGTCCCGCCACGCGCGCTGGACGAACATACCCTGCGCTACCAAATCGATTTTTCGGTCTTCGATCAGGCCGTGCACAGCCAAGGCGCGCGCACGCGCATGTTCCTCCTGTGCAACCCCCACAACCCCACAGGGCGCGCCTACACGAAAGACGAATTGGAGGCCCTGGCGGCCCGCTGCCTGCGCGAAGATATCCTCATCTGCTCCGATGAGATCCACAGCGAGCTGCTGCTCGGTGAAACCCAACACATTCCCATCGCCACCCTGTCGCCAGAAGTGGAAGCGCAAACCATCACGCTGGTGGCCGCCAGCAAGACGTTCAACGTCCCCGGCCTGTTCACCGGCTTTGCCATCATCCCCAACCCGCAGCTGCGTCGCCGCTTTGTCTACGAGGTGGAACGGCTCAACATGCACACCCCCACCTTGGGACACGCCGCCGCCCAGGCTGCTTTCTCTGGCGCCGGCGACGACTGGCTGCGCGCCCTGCGCGCTTACCTGACCGCAAACCGCAACTACCTGCTCGACTTTGTCCGCAGCGAACTGCCCGGGGTGCGGGTCACCGCCCCGGAGGCCACCTACCTGGCCTGGCTCGATTTCCGCGATTTAATCGCCGCCGGCCGTTTGCCAGAACGCCCGGCCCAATATCTGCTGGAAAAAGGACGGGTTGCCCTCAACGAAGGCGCCGACTTCGGGCCCGGCGGCGCCGGTTTTGCCCGCTTGAACTTTGGCACGCCGCGCAGCCAGCTGGAAGAAGGACTGGCGCGCATCCGTCGGGCCTTGCAAGGCCGGTAAAACAACCGTCAGCGCTCTGGCGCAACGGGGCATTGTGGCGGGGCGGCTGGCCGCTTTTCGGCCTGTTCCAGGAGGTATGCGGCCAGCCCGCCTTCTGTTGGCGGCATCTCATAAACGAAAATCAACGCACGCGTGTCTGCTGTTTGCGGCTTCCAGCCCGGCATGGGCGCCGACACACAAACCACCCGCGCGCCGGGGCGCAATTGGGCGCGCAAATGAGGACCCAGGCGCGCCATTTGCTTTTGCGTGGCAAAGAAATACACCACGTCAACCCCTTGCAAATCGGCGCGAGAAAAATTCCCCCATCGCGCCCGCACCCGTCCAGCCAATCCGCGGCGGCGGGCTTGCCAATTCGTCCACCAGACGAGCACAGGAGAAATTTCCACGCCCAGGCCACGCGCAGCAAACACCCGTGCCGCCAGCAACAACACGCGGCCATCGCCGCAGCCCAGGTCGGCCAGCAATTCGTCCGGCTGCAAAGCGGCCATTTCCAACGCCCGTTGTGCGCGCGGCAAGCGGCTGGGCACCCAGGGCAAGCCTGTTAGCGCCGGCACCACCAGCCAGAAAAACACCCACGACAAAAAGCCTGCCGCCAGCGCCAACCAGAAAAGATGAACCATCGTCAGCGGATACATGTGCCCATTTTAACCGCAACGGCCGCCAGTCGTACGCTGGCGGCCAGACGGTCTTTTGCATGTCAGCGGGAGTTCGCAATCCCGTTGCGAAAAGCGCGGAGTTCCTCGTCGCTTAAGCGCGCAGAGGGGTGCATGATCAGGTACAGGAAGGGGGGCATTTCGCCTTCATCCAACACTTCCAGGATTTCGTCCACGCCTTCGCCGCGGCCTCCCTGTTCCCATTCGGAGAAATTGAGTTGGCTGCGCCCCTCGACCGTATCATAGTAAACCAGCCAGGAGACAGGGGCAATGTTGCTATACCACGGCCACCGGGTTTCGTTCGAATGACAATCGTAACAAGCGCGCACGGCCAGCTCTCGCGTTTGCGGGCTATCCCACTGAGGTTCAGAAAGTACCGGCGGATTGGTGTGATCGTGCCCGTAGGGGATCAGTTGAATGAGAAAAAACACAACGATCAACACACCTGTTGCATACAAGATCATCTTTTTCATATCGCCTCCATATAGTCAACAATTTTTATAGACAATAGCATTATAAAAACCTTGCCCTCTCAGGTGGTTAAGAACCCGTAAAGCCCCTCGCGGTGCGCGGTATAATGGGATTTGTCTGACATTTTTTTTGGAAAGGAATCGCCCAATGGCAAAAATAGACCTCACTCTGTACGAAGACCGCTTGCAACGCGCTGTGCAACGCGCCCGTGAACGCAACATTCTCATTCCTACCTTCGCCCAGATGAAAGACCCCGCCCTCATTCCGGCGGCGATCAAGGAGGAGTTGCGCACCATCGGCCTGTGGGACGTGCATCCGCGCAATTTGTTTCGCATCACCTGGAAAAACGAACCGGTCGCCCGCGGCGGCGGGTTTGGCGGCGTCAATTACATTGAGTTTCCGTCCAGCCTGACGGGCGTCCCGGCGCGCATCATCGCCCTGGTGGGCAAATGGTTCCCCACCGGCGCGCACAAAGTGGGCGCTGCCTTTGGCTGCCTGGTGCCGCGCCTGGTGACCGGGCAATTCGACCCCACTTCGCAAAAAGCCGTCTGGCCGTCTACCGGCAACTACTGTCGCGGCGGCGCCTACGAT
>WGAD01000352.1 GCA_015489255.1 Anaerolineales bacterium
GTGTATAAGAGACAGTACCTGGCAGGGTGGTGAAGAAGGCGGCGTGACACCCTATCTTTCCACGTGGAAAACTTTTTGTTTGAGGCAGATTAAATGGCGACTCCTCCCACTCCTCCCCCCATCGGGGGCATTGACCCCGTAACGATTGAAGGGGCGCAGGAGGTGCTGACGCGCACCACGCCCGACTCGGATGTGTCGGTGGGGGTGCTGGAGAAGGTCTTCGGCGCGGGCTGGTGGGATTACCTGAACCTGCACGGCCAGCTGGGCGATGGCGGCTCGTCCGCGCTGTTCGGGGTGTACACCGAGCACGGGCAGGCGGCCGCCACGGTCATTGGCGCCATCTTCTCCGTGATGAATGTCCTGGCGCTGGCCTTCCTCGTGATGTTGTTCGTCTATGTCATGGGGGTTGGGGTGCTGGGCACCGCCCATGAAGGACAGCCCCTGGGCAAGCGTTATTCAACGCTTTGGACGCCCATTCGGGGGGCGCTGTCGGTCATGCTGCTGGTGCCCCTGCCCTGGGCACAGGGGCTGTCGTTCCTGCAGGCGCTACTGCTGATGTTCGTTTATTACGGCATCGGCGCGGCCAACACCGTCACGGACGCGGCCATGACCTACCTGGAGAAGAATCAGGGCCTGGCTGCGCCGAACTTTCAGCCCGTGGGTGGTGTGTCCGATATCGTGGACAATACGGTGCAATCCATTCTCACCCTGAAGATGCACGCGCAGGACAACTATGGGGACAAGGATGCCCGGGAGGCGAGCCGGTACAGCGCCAGCTGGGTGCCGATTCGTGAAAAGCCCGGCTTTTTCGGGCGCATCTACAATTCCGTGACCAACGCAGAGCCGCCGCCGGTGTCGCCACCGGCGGGGCCGGCCGTGTATCGCATCGGCCGCGTGCCGGGGGTTTGCACGGGCAAGGTCGGCAAGGGCAAATGCATCATCCGGTATGCCTATCAGTATGTCACCATTGAGAAGAACCAGACCAGCGACAAAGCCTTCGGCGGCGCGGAAATCACCTGCGCGGACGCGGCCAGCGCGGCCTGCGCAAGAAGGCTGCAAGCCTTTGCGGCCATGCAGGGCAAGGCCGAGGAAATCGCCGCGTTCATCGCGCGGGACATTGGCGATCCGGCCTCGTATCAGGGGTACAACGGCGGCCTGCAGCGGGGCAGTGTGAAAATCGCGCAGGAAATTCTGCTTCGCATGGCGGCGGACAACCTGGCGGAGTCCACCCGCAACGCCAACGCCCCGGACGACCGGACCGGCGAGCTTTCGGCGGAAGCGGAACTGATCCGCAGCCAGGGCTGGGCGATGCTGGGCAGCTGGTACAACCGGCTGGCGGAACACGACCGGAAAACGCTGCCGACCAGCGCCGCCGCGCTGTCGATCAAGACCTTCCCCGTCAGGTTCAGCGAGGCCAAGCGAACGTTCTTTTCGCCCCAGGCGTACCAGGAGCGCATAAAGGCGTACCAGATGTACAAGCGCGCGGGCGGCAACTGGAAGAGCAGCGTGGAGAACGCCACCAGCTGTACCGCGTATCCCGTCGATGAATACGGCCTCGATGACGCGGGCATCGACCCTTGCGCGGAAAGCCGGGTCAACGATGAGCTGGATGATTACCTCGATGTCAGCAGTCCCGAGGGGCTGAGTGACAAGGCAACGGAAATCCTTGCCGAATCGCTTTCCTATGGACCGGACTCCTGGGCGTCATACCTGTCCACGGGAGATGCCCTGCGAAACCTTCAAACCCTTGGCAACTTTTATATTGCCGGCGTCCAGACAGCGGCAGCCGGGTTCCTGACGCTGAAAATCGCGGGCGCATTCGTGGGCGGCGCCACGGACGGCAGCGCCTGGGGGCTGGTGCTGCAAATCTTCACCGGGGAGGGAATCAAGGATGGCGTCATGGCCGCCACGAACATCAATGACTCGTTCCTGGGGCGGCTGATCGCGGGCGCCATGGGGGCGCTGCTTTTTGCTGGCATGGCCCTGGCCTACTACCTGCCCATGGTGCCGTTTTTTCTGTGGCTCATGGGGGTTATCGGCTGGGTCATCCTGGTGATGGAGGTTATGGCGGCATCCCCCCTGTGGGCCATCGCCCACGCCATCCCCGACGGAGAGGGCATGGCCGGGCAACATGGCAAACAGGGCTACATGCTGTTCCTGCGGGTGCTGGCGCGCCCCTCCCTGATGGTGGTCGGCTTTTTTATCAGCGTTTTGCTGTTCGATGCCTTTGCCGGCATGGTGGGGGCGGGATTCCGCATGGCGCAGTATGACGCGGGCGCCTGGCGGACGCCTGCCTATTTGGTGGCCTATGCCCTGTTGATGACCATCCTCGTGGTCGTGGTCGCGCACAAATGTTTTTCGCTGATCACCTGGATACCGGACAATGTGCTCAACTGGATTGCCCAGCTGCATGCCAACCTGGGCGAGGGCCAGGATGAGCATCGGGCGCAGGGGCTGGCGGTCGCCGTCAATCGCCGCCTGGAAGCGCCTGGGGCGTTCGGTTCCGGGCATCCTGAGCCGCCCGGGCTGCCCCCCGGCCCTGGTGGCGGCCTGCCGGATGGCGCCGCCACGCCTTCCCGCCGAGGCGCACCCAGGGGGGCGCTGGCGGCGCGGGTGGACAATGGCGGCAGGCTGGAGGGTGCGGAGAAGACCGCTCAGGAGGCCCCGTCTTCCTCCCTGTCATCCGTCCATGAAGATTCTGCTGGCTCCTCCCTCGGCCAGGGCGCTGGTGCGCAGCCTGGGGCGGCTCATCAGGTTCCGGGGGGCGCGGAGCGAGGCAGGATGGCAGAGCGTCCGGCGGATGACCAGAAGGCGCCGGCGGGCAGTGGCGGCACGGGGGGAGCTGCTCGGTCCGGTCGTTCATCCGCTCCGTCTGGCGGCGCTTCCAGCGGGTCAGACACGGACGCCGCCCCGTCCGCCTCCGCGTCACACGATGCGAATGGACCGGCGGAATCCCCGGTGGTGCCTGAGAAGCAACCCGCAACGGCGCGTCGGACGAATTCAGCCACCAGCCCTTCGACCTTCAATGCTGTGGAGGAGGTGTTTCGTGTCGCCAAGCAGGCGGCGGATACCTCGTCAGAGCACAAGCCTGTGAGGCCACAGGTGCCGGGTGAGTCGGGGGTGGGGGATGAGCGATTAAGTTGAGGGCTACATACCAACGCCCGCTACGCGGGCAATCCTGTTGTGGCGCCGACATCGTACTCCTGAGGGGGGGGGCATTGTCAAATAACGCGGCACGAGCCGTGCCGCAACCACTGGCGGAGTGGAAGCGAAGGCCGCCAGGCCGTGAGCGTGAATCCCGCGATGGCCACTACCACCGCCGCCGTGCCGAAGTGACTGGGCGCCGGTTTTCCTCATCATGCGATTACTGATACCCGCCTTGTCTTGCCGGACCCCGCCCTGAAGCGGAAGCTGAAGGGCTGCTTCGGCCTGTCCGGTCGGGATGCGGCATGAATCGGTGCGTTGCTGCTGACGTGCCGCCGGGGCTCCCGTGGGTTGATTCCCCGGTCACTGTAGCCCGCCGTTGGCGCAGGTCAAGGATATGCTGCTGCGCATTCCTCCATGACCTGCGCCACCGTCCGGCTATCGGGCGTTCCCGTCATCAACCAGCACGGGAGCACCACATGCCAGCACAAACCTTCAGCAGCGACGACGACATCATTCAGGCCGCGCTGCGGATCCTGGAGGGCCGGATTGAATACAACGCTCATCAGCAGGCGATTTCCAGCCCGGAGGCCGCCAAGGACTATCTCAGGCTGCGCCTGGCCGAAAGGGAACGGGAAACCTTTGCCATTCTGCTTCTCGACAACCGCCATCGGGTGATTGCTTACGAAGAGCTTTTTTACGGCACTATCGACGGCTGCACCGTTCACCCCCGCGAGGTGGTGAAGCTGGCGCTCAAACGCAATGCCGCCGCCTGTATTCTGGCTCATAACCACCCTTCCGGCATCGCCGAACCCAGCCGGGCCGATGAGCAGATCACCCGGCGGCTCAAAGAGGCGTTGGCGTTGATTGATGTGCGTGTTCTCGACCACCTGATCGTCGGCGAGGACGTGGTCAGCCTGGCGGAGCGTGGGTTGATGTGAGCGCCTTGCTTAATTCCTGCTATACAGGAGTTAAGCAACGGCTTATCCGTTGCTATACAGTACGGCCTCGGGGGCGGCCTGGAGGCTTATGATGTTGCTGCCGTCTGAGATTGCAACTGCTGGATTTCGGCGGTCAGCGCCTCCATTCTGCCGGTCAGCGACGCATTGCGCGCATGCAGCTGGCGCACCGCGTCCCTGAGCTGCTGTTGTTCCTCCAGATAGCAGAGCGCCGCATCCCGTATGCTGAACAGCCGCTCTCCGACACGGTATTTCTTGCCCAGACCCTTGCGCGTCTTTTCCATTTCGATGGGCTGGTTCGGGTCCCCGTCACATGCCGCCATTTGCTGTTGCGCCCGCTGCTGGTTGGCTTGTATCTCATGTTGCAGTTGCGCTATTTCTCCCGTCAATCGCTGGATTTCCTGCGCCCTCTGCGCCTGCAGCTGCTGCTGTTCTTCTTTGTGTGCTCTGATTGCTTCATCATCTTCGGGAAAGAGGATGTTGAGCAAGTCGTTCGGCCCCGTGCCATCGCCAACCCCCAGGAACTTCATGACCTCCGGCAGATAGCGGTCGGGGACATTGTTGTCCTTCAGGTAACGGCGGGTGTGTTGTTCCAGGTCCTCACCAGTGGCAGGGTCCCAGTGAACCATAAGCTCCTGAATGATCTCCGCCACTTCTTCCCGGGTGGTCTGAATCCGTCCCCGCGCCATCAGGACGCGTACAAGATTATCGCGCAGGCTTTGTCCTTGGGCCGCGACGACACTCCGGACCAGCATTTTCTCCCCAAAGGCTTCGTTGGATTGGTTTTCTTCAACCAGGGCCTGGTACTGCTGCTGCAGTGCCTTGTAATCCGTCACCAGCTTGTTCCATTCCGCGGTTTCCTGCGCTTGGCGGCGTCTTGCCTGCCCTCTTGCATACCCCGCCGCCCCCATAAACGCGGGAAACGCGGACCAGAATGCATCGTTTGACATGGCGGCTTCCTCTATTCAGCAGTTGTGTTTCTATAGAGTATATTAATCAGGTTGGAGGCTGACAAGATGTGCCCTTATCTCTGATATTGGGGGTTGCCCGTTGGGCCGGGCTCTTTCGGGTTCCGCGTTCGCTTCATCCCGGATTTCCGCAAGCTCCCATCCGGGACAAGCCCTGCCGATCCCTAACCCCTCCGCCTCACCCGGCGGGCGGGGCTGCGCGCGCTGCTTGCGATAAAGGAAGGAACATTGTTTTGATATGGGGGCGCCGCCCCCAAACCCCCGCCCTCCGGGGGCGTTCGCCACGTGGCAGGGGTGCGGGGCAGGCGGTCGCTGCCGCGCCCGCTATCCCGCACCCCGCCGGGGAGCGTGGGCGCGCTCCGGCCCGTCAAGCCCGGAATCGGAACCCACCAGGCTGGCGCCTGGCGGGACCCCGCGATTCCGGCCTTGACCGGCCTCCACGCGCGGACCCCAAGCCCTTCGGGTTTGGCTGTAGCCAGTGCCTTTCCTCCGCGCCCTTCGGGGCGCGGCGCTGCTCGCCTGCGGGCCATTTGAGTTATACTACTTCGTAGCAATCCTTCCCCAACAGAGGAACACCATGGCCGGCGTTGAAAAACTGAGCATAGCCCTGACACACGAAATGGCGGATGAGGTGCGCGCCGCCGTGGACAGTGGCGACTATGCCAGCAGCAGTGAGGTCATCCGGGAGGCCCTGCGGGACTGGCGCCGCAAGCGCGCCCTCCAGGATCAGGAGATCAGGGAGCTGCGCGGACTGTGGCATGAAGGCTTGGAAAGCGGCGAGGGGCGCTATGAATCCCTGGATGAAATCAAGCAAGCCGCCCGAAAACGCCAGGCAGAAAACGCGCAATAAACGGGGCATGGCTATCTTCCGGAAAACCGCCCAGGCGGAAGATGACCTGATCGATATTTGGCTCTACATCGCCCAGGACAATCCCACGGCCGCCGATGACTTGCTTGATGCCTTCGAGGAAAAAGGCCGGATGCTTGCTGAACATCCGGCATTAGGCCAGGAGCGGCCGGACATTGCCGAAGGTTTCCGGTATCTACCCGTCGGGCGCTATCTCATGCTCTACCGCGCCATTCCCGGCGGTATTGAGCTGGTGAGAGTGGTACACGGCATGCGCCTATTGAGCACCATATAGGTTTCCCCCCGGCACCACGCCTGGTCCCGCGCCCATCGGGGTGCCATCTAGCCCGTGCATATACCCATCAAGTGGGCCGCCCACTGTTCCCAGGCTTGCCGTTTCTCATCATCGTAGCCGTGGCGGTCATAGATTGCCGTTACAGTCTGATCGGTGTGATTCAGGACCTTGCTGATGATAAGCCGCTGAACACCCAGCGCCCCCATGC
>WGAD01000353.1 GCA_015489255.1 Anaerolineales bacterium
CCTCTAACAGGGTCTCAGGTAGGGTATAATGCATACGGTGAGCCATGATGGTACCTCCTTGTTTGGGTTTGAATCGCTCTCAAGGATACCACCTGGCTCACTCTTTTTACAGAAGAAATGATACACTACTGTTGTTCATCCTGTCGCATAGCCAGGGAAGCCAGATGGCGGTTCGCCTGCTCCAGGAGCATTATGAAGCGTTGCGCCTGGAAAATGTTTTAGTCGCGGCTTATATCATCGGTGAACGGATTGGGACGTGCACGTTTGAAAATCTGCCGCCTTGTACAACGGCTACCCAAACCAATTGTTTTGTGGCTTGGGGTACTGTGGTACGAGGCGGCCAGTCAGATTTGATGACCGGGGAGGTGCAGGGTGACCCCGTTTGCGTGAACCCGCTGAGCTGGCGAATGGATGAGCAAGTGGTGCCGGCGGAACGTCATTTGGGCGGGGTGCCGGATACGTTTGACAGAGTATTGCCCCGTTTGGTCAGCGCGCAGTGTAAAAATGGCCTTCTAAATATTGAGCCGGCTCCACCAGGTTTTGCCCACGATGGGAAAGATTATCATCAATCGGATATCAATTTGTTTTACATGGATATTCGGCGGAATGCAGAAGCGCGGTTGCAACAGTTTCAACGTTGAGGGAGGGGCTTGCTGAGCAAAATTTGCCGATCCGGGCTATACTCATAATATTATGTTGAAACAACAGCGAACGTTTTTGTTGCACTGGAAAACATGCATTTCAACAGGGTTTGTACGATGAATAACACCAAACCAATGCGCTCAAACACGGATGTGCCGCCGCCAGAAAACGAAGTCCTGGCCGCGGGCGTGAGTTGTGGTTGCGGGATGCTTTTTTTGGTGACCGGGTTGTTGCCTGTGCTGGCGTTATTGAATATTTTGCCGCGTGCAGGCTTCTTTGGTCGCGCCTCGCCCTTGCTGGTGGTCATGGGAGGGTTGCCTTTTGCAGCCGTGGGTTTGTATTTCATCGGCAATGCCGGGAGTCTGCTGATCCGTGGGCGCCGGCTGTCCGATCGGTTGCTGCTCAACCTGGGAATGTTCTTTCTGGCTATCCCTTTTCATTATTGGTTGTTCTTTGGGCGATCTGGCGGTGAATCGATCACCAGCATTTCCTTGCCCGGCGGGCTTGTCATTTCTTTTTTTGAAAGAGGAAAGATTGCGTTTATTACAGCCAAAATCGCTGTGGCTTTGCTGCTGGCCGGTATGGACCTCTACTTGATTTCCGAGGCATTGGGACTGGGATGGTTTGTTGCTGCAAACTCTCGCCGCAATGCCCGTCCTGAAGTTTTGGAGCAGAGAGAAGATGCCAATGTACAATGAAAACGAGCGTACGGAGGAGACAATGATAGCGAGAATATGGCATGGACGAACGAGCGCGGAAGATTACGAAGCCTATACAACCTTTCTAAAGGAAAGGGCCATCCCCGATTACCGCAGAACGGAGGGTTTCATCCGATTGATTTTTTTGCGCGCATTGCGAGATGGAGAGGCGCACTTTACTTTGATTACCTTTTGGGAAAGCCTTGCGGCCATCAAACAGTTTGCAGGCAATGAATACGAAAAGGCAAAGTACTACCCTGAAGATGAGGGCTACTTGTTGGAATTTGAGGATAGAGTAACCCATTACGAAGTGTTCGCAGAAGCGTAGGGGCGGGCTGTGTGCAAGGGTGCGGTTTGCCGGCCTCTGGGCGCTGAAACGAGGGCGGCTCTGTGGTCTGGTTGGTAAGATGAAGCAAGGCACACCAGGCTATGGCGCGAGACGGCATTTTGGGTAACGGTTATCCGATGATGGCGCAACAAGTCAGGTGGTGACAGAATGCCCCTTTTTCAACGCTTGAAGCGTTGGCAGGCCCGTATTCGTCCGGGGCCGCTACGCGAATGGTTCCACGTCCAATACGATGAACGCTATATTTATATCCAGGCAGAACCGCCTGGCCGCAGCCCCTGGACGGATAAGATCGCCTGGGATTCAATCGAGCGGATTGCGTTCCAGGCGGAAGGTGCCGGCGGGTCGGACGGCATCTATATTTTTACGGCAGAACGCCCTGCCAGCCGGGCCATACCCACAGAAGCAGACGGCGGCGCTGAACTGTGGGCTGAAATTCTCCGGCGAGAGTTGTTCGACCAGGCGTTGGCCGTTGAAGCGGCCAGTTCGGTCGGAGGGCTTTTCGTTTGGCCGCCAATCGATGGGTAGGTGGTGGGGGACGTGTTTTTGGGTCGCCCGCCGCAGCGGGCGGCGGTTGCCGCCGTTGAGGGCCGCCACCCGAGCGGCCTTGTCCAGCAAGGGCGTCCTTTGGTTGTTTCGCGTAGTCATTGTTTTCTTGCTGGCAGGGTGCGGTTTATTGGGCGATCCGGCTGCCTTTTCGCCGCCAACGATCACCCCGGTGCCGATGGCAGAAAATACCGATAAACGTGCATACCAGCACGGGATCGATTTCCTTACGCTGCCTGACGGGACTTATACGTTGATTTGGGCCAGTTCTGGCGAGCCGCCCGCTGGCCCGTTGCCCAGTGGGAACTGGACACACGATATTTATTACGCCCCAATTGACCCACAGCAACCGGCCATTCGCCCCGTTTTGCTCATTGCAAATCCGGAGGCGCAGGAACCGGCAAGTGCAGCCATTTCCTCCGATGGACATATTTTGATTACGATGGAAGACGGATGGAATACTGGCCGGGAGGTTGCACAGCGATATGGCGTCTATGACGCTGCATTGAATCCGATCTTGCCGTACCCGCAATTGATCGCTGATGGTGGACATTCCGGGCATGTGACGGCTTCGGGCGCGCGTTTTGTCGTTTTCTATGCAGAAGGCTGGGTAGATGGAGGCGGAGTCGATGGGCTTGGCTCTGGCGACGATGTGCGGGTAGCTGTTTATGATTCTGAAGGTGTGCTGGAACACAGGCTCGAAGTTGCTGTGGGGGAAGAAAGCCGTGATTGGTGGCCGCTGGCAGCCGGCTCACCCGAGCGGGTTTTGCTGCTTTGGCAACGTTTCGTCCCTCAAGAGACGTACAGCCGCCTCATGTTTGCATTGTTGGATGCGGAGGCGGGGAGGCTGGTGGTTGATGCGGTGATGCTGGAAGAAGCGGTTCAATATTACACTTACGACGCGGTGTTCGTCCCTTCCCTGAACCGTTTTCTGGTTACTGGCGCGCAACTGGGAGGCGTTGGTTTTGCCTGTTTGCTCGATGAGGAAGGCAAGGTGGTGGCCTTCAAAACCGGATTGCCCGCTCCTGTGCGCGAGTCTCAAATCATATTGCGAGATGGCATCGGCGAAACGCTGGCGGCGCAACCCGTTGCCCCTTCCGGAATTATGGTTCTGCGGCTCAGGCCGGAAAATATCCAGCTGAAATACAGGTTGGGGGATGATTACGTTTGGGAGAGTTCGGGCGTTGACGGCATTTTTCTGTCCCCCGACACGTTGTATTTGGTCGCCACCTCTCCGGCAGGTTTGGTGGAAAAAACGGTGATCTTGCCCTGATAGGAACACCTGGTGAGGACAGGTGAGCCGGGCCGCCTGCGGCGGCGAGCTGATCGGCCTGTCAGCGACAACCCCCTGCGATCGCGTTGTGGATGGCGATCGCAGGGGCGCGGGCAGGTCGCTGGGTGGGCGTGCGTTTTAGCAGCTCAGGGTGCGGTTTATTCGGCAAGTTGTTGCGCCAGCGCTTGCAATTCGGCGCTGTAGCGGGCAATGGCCGCGGCGTTGCCTTTTTCGTCGCCGAAGGTTGCCAGCTGGTAGCGTTTTTGGGCCAGTTCAGCGCACGTCTGGTAAAAACGTCCGGTCAGGCGATATTTCCCCTGCTGCAGGGCGTTCATGCGCGCGCGGATCCGCTTCCAGGGCGAGATGGCCGTTTGGTATTGTGCGAGGGTAATGCGCCCCTCGGTCAGATCCACTTTGAGATATTGGGCAATGCGCTTGCCGTCCTGGTGAACGACCCACAGGATGAACCCGAGCATGATGAAGAGTTGCACCCAATCGACCAGGCTGCCCAGCAGAAGGCCGCCAATTCCGGAGAGGAAGTAGGCCAGGGTGTTGTGCAAGCTGTGCGTAAACAAGGCCAGGGCGTAGCCGCCGGGGATGGCCAGGAATTTGACGGCGGGCTTGCGGGAAAGCCGCGCCAGCGCCAGGCCGATGCCAATAAAGGCGGTGTAGAAGGGGTGCTGCCAGCCGACCAGAATGATGCGGATGAAGCTCAGCCAGAGAAAACCACCCCAGCCGCCCTCCAGCCAGCCGTAGTTGTAGATGTAGTAGGCATTTTCCACCGCGGCGAACCCCAGGGCAGTGATGCCGGCGTACACGATGCCGTCCAGGATGCTGTCAAATTCGGAGCGGAAGAAGAGAAAGATGAGCAGGACGGCCAGGCCTTTCAGGCTTTCTTCCACCAGCGGGGCCAGGATGGAGCCGGTGAACAGATCGGTGAGCGCCGGGTCGCCCGTCAGGGTGTAGAAACCGATGCCGAGCAGGGTGTTGATCAGGAAAGCGCCGCCGCCGGCGATCAGCGCACCCCAGAGGAAAACGCCCACCAGCAAACGCAGCGGTTCTTTTTCGTAACGGTCTATCCAATAGATGATCCAGGCGAAGAAGAAAGCGGAAGCAACCGCCAGAAAGAGGGACAGGAAAATAGCCATAATAAAGCCTCCTGGGCAGAAAAAGTTTTTTCTATTGTACAGCAAGGTGGAGGAAACGAAACCTGTATTGGCGACCCAAAAAGACGAAAAAAGACCGCCAGCGGGAGGGGGTCAATCGAAGAACAAGGCTGTGCGCTCGATGAAGGCTTCTTCGCGGGGGATGTCCAGGGCGTGCAAGACCTCGTCCGGGCGGCCCGTGGCCCCGGGGCGGGCGGAGAGAAGCAGGCGGAAGCGAGGGTTGCCCTCCTCGTCGGGCGGCAGCCAGGCGGCCTCCAGGATGAGCGGGCGCAGGTCGTATGCCTTGCCGCGCCGCTCGCGCGGAAGGTGATCGGCGGCCAGCAGGGCGTCCAGGCGCTGTCTGGCTGGGGTGGGATCGTCGGTTTCCAGCAGGGTGACTTCGTATTCCGCTGCACGCAGCGCTTGTTGCAGGGAGGGCGCTTTGGCGTCCACCGGGTACGCCTGGGTGATGCGCAACCCGGGCGGGGCAAAGCGGGTCAGGCGTTCGGGCAGGGTGGCCGGGTCGATGTCTTCATCTTGTAGCCAGAGGTCCATCACCTCGGCGCGGCTGGCAAACCCCAGCGGCAGGGCCGAGGCCAGGTGCAGGCGGGGTTTGGGGTGGTAACCCTGGCTGTAGGCCAGGCGCAGACCGGCACGGCGCGCGGTGCGCTCAATCACTTTGTGCAGGTCCAGGTGCCCGATGTAACGCAAGGCTCCTTGTTTGGTGAAAGTCAGGCGAATGCGTTGGCTCATGAGGGGATTACCGGCAGGTTCAGGTGCAGACTTTTACGCGGCTTGCGCGGTTTGACTTCCGGGCATTTCCAGTAGTCGCCGGGGTTTTCGCGGCGGTCATCGGCAAAGACGGGCAGGATGCCGCAGGCAAAGCATTGCTGGCGGCAGTCGATGCGGGTTTCCCC
>WGAD01000354.1 GCA_015489255.1 Anaerolineales bacterium
GCCGGTGATCTCGCCCAACGCCGAGATGAACAAATTGCCGAAAGAATGTCCCTCCAGCCCTTCCACATCGCGGCCAAAGCGATACTGAAACAATTGCGTCAACAAGGCTTCATCGTCAGACAGGGCCGCCAGACAGTTGCGGATATCTCCCGGGGGCGGAATGCCCAGCGAATCCCGCAGCCGCCCCGATGAGCCGCCATCATCTGCCACCGAAACGACCGCCGTGATGCGGCTGGTGTAATTTTTCATACCGCGCAAGACGGTCGCCAGCCCGTGGCCGCCGCCTATCGCCACCACCCGCGGCCCGCGCTGACGCTGACGATAGGCCAGCAATTCATCCAAAAATTGCGACCCCGGGCGCAAAAAAGGCGCCAGGATGGATCGGTTCAGCCCCCAAATGCCCCAGCCGATCAGCCCCAGTCCCAGGCTGCCAAAGATCAACACGCGCAAAGGGCGGGGCAAGAAACGCAAGGCGGCATAAGACAGGAAGGGCAGCCACCAGGAATCGGGGGCCGTGCGGTAGATGTCCAGCAGGAACATGGCCGCCCCAACGGCAAACAATGTGATGCCCAGCAAAATCAGGGCAAACCACCGTTTGATGCGCATTCCCGGCGAAAGCCACTGCCTGGCGCGTGAGAAAAATCCTCGGCCTGTCGTCATCGCCTGTGATGATAGCCCTCTTTTACCAGATCGTCAAACCGCGACGCGCAGTGGTAGAATACGCTCATGCCCGGGTTGACTTTTTTGAAACTGGGCGGCTCTCTGATCACCGACAAGACCCGCCCATACACCCTCCTGGCCGACCGGCTGGAGGCGTTGGCCACGGCCATTGCCGCCTGCTGGCAACCAGGCCGTCTGTTGCTGGGCCATGGCAGTGGCTCATTTGGTCATGTGGCCGCCCGCCAGTTTCGCACCCGCGAGGGACTTCAAAACAGCCAGCTGCCGCCACAGGAATACTGGCACGGATTCGCCACGGTCTGGCGGCAGGCCGCCCGCCTGCACCAGCAAGTCATCGCCGCCCTGCAACGCGCCGGGCTGCCCGCGGTGGGCTTTGCGCCTTCGGCGGCGGCCTGCGCCCTCGGGGGGCAGATCCAGGCCTGGGACCTCGCGCCGCTGCGCGCCGCCTTGCACGCCGGGCTGCTGCCCGTCGTCTACGGCGACGTGGCTTTCGACCGGACGCAGGGAGGCACGATCCTCTCTACCGAGACCTTGTTCTCCTATCTGGCCGCAGACCTGCAACCGCAACGCATCTTGCTGGCCGGGCGCGAACCCGGCATCTGCGCAGATTATCCCCGCTGCCAACGCCTCATCCCCCGGCTGACGCAGGCAGACCTGGCCGCCACAGCAAACACGCTGAGCGGTTCGCACGGCACGGATGTGACCGGCGGCATGGCTGCTAAAGTTCACCAAATGATGGCCTTGCTGCAAGCCGTGCCCGCCGTGGAAAGCATCCACATCTTCTCTGGCGCCCCGGCAGAAAACGTCTGCCAGGCCCTGGATGGGCAGCCTCCCGGCACCACCCTGGCCCGAATGTGACAGGTGACGCGCCAAAAAGCGATACTCGGCGCTTGTCTCCTCCCGAAAAATCCGGGAAAATGAACTGCACCTCAACTTTTGCTCACGAAAGGAAGTCTATGGCTCGCAAATTCACTCCCACTCCGTTGAACATCCGCCGCCCCGTTCCCTCGGACATTGAAATCGCCCAAGAGGCCACCCTTAAGCCCATTAGCCAGGTGGCCGAAGAGGCCGGCATTCTGCCGGAGGAACTGGAGCTTTACGGACAGTACAAAGCCAAGGTGACGCTCGATATCCTCGAGCGCCTGAAGGACCGCCCCAACGGCATCTACGTGGACGTGACCGCCATCACCCCCACCCCGCTGGGTGAAGGCAAGACGACCACCACCGTCGGCCTTTCGCAAGCCCTGGGCGCTCACCTGGGCAAAAAGGTCTTCACCTGCATCCGCCAGCCCTCGCAAGGCCCGACCTTCGGCATCAAGGGCGGCGCAGCCGGCGGCGGGTATTCGCAGGTCATCCCAATGGAAGACTTCAACCTGCACCTGACCGGCGACATCCACGCCATCACCGCGGCCAACAACCTGGTGGCCGCCGCCATCGATGCCCGCATGTTCCACGAATCGCGCCAGAGCGACGAAGCCCTCTTCCGCCGCCTGTGCCCGCCCGACAAAAACGGCAAGCGCCGCTTTGCCAAACCGATGCTCAAACGTCTGAAAAAACTGGGCATCGATAAAACCGACCCCGACGAACTGACCCCTGAAGAAATCCACCGCTTCGTGCGGCTCGACATTGACCCCGAGAGCATCACCTGGCGGCGCGTGGTCGATACCAACGACCGCTTCCTGCGCGAAATCGAAATCGGCCTCGGCCCCGACGAAAAAGGCTTCACCCGCCGCACCGGTTTCGACATCACCGTGGCCAGCGAGATCATGGCCATCCTGGCGTTGACCACCAGCCTGGCCGACATGCGCGAACGCTTCGGCAAGATCGTCATCGGCACCAGCAAATCGGGCGAGGCCATCACCGCCGAAGACCTGGGCGTGGCCGGCGCCATGACCGTGCTGATGAAGGACGCCATCAAACCCACCCTGATGCAAACCCTGGAAGGCACGCCGGTCTTCGTGCACGCCGGGCCGTTCGCCAACATCGCCCACGGCAACTCGTCCATCATCGCCGATAAAATCGCCCTCAAACTGGTCGGCCCGGACGGCTTCGTGGTCACCGAATCGGGCTTCGGCGCCGACATCGGCATGGAAAAATTCTTCAACATCAAGTGCCGCTACTCCGGCCTGGTGCCCAACGTGGTGGTGATGGTCGCCACCGTCCGCGCGCTCAAGATGCACGGCGGCGGCCCCAAAGTGACGGCGGGCAAACCCCTCGACCCGGCCTACACCGAAGAAAACCTCGAACTGTTGCGCGCCGGCCTGCCCAATTTGATCCACCACATCCAGACCGCCAAGAAGTTCGGCGTCAACGTGGTGGTGGCCGTCAACGCCTTTGCCACCGATACCCAGGCCGAACTCGAACTGGTGCGCGAAGAAGCCATCAAAGCCGGCGCTGATGACGCCGTGGTCTCCACCCACTGGGCCGATGGCGGCGCGGGCGCCAAAGCCCTGGCCGAAGCGGTGGTCAAAGCCGCGCAAAAGCCCAACGATTTCCGCTTCCTCTACGACCTGGACATCCCGATCAAAGAGAAGATCGAAACCATCTGCCGCGAGGTGTACGGCGCCGATGGCGTCGAGTTCTCGCCAGAAGCCGAAGCCAAGATCGAAACCTACACCCGCCTGGGCTTCGACAAACTGCCGATTTGTATGGCCAAGACGCACCTTTCCATCTCCCACGATCCCAAGCTGAAGGGCGCGCCACGCGGCTTCATCGTCCCCATCCGCGACATCCGCGCCTCGGTCGGCGCTGGCTTCCTCTATCCGCTGGTCGGCTCTATGCGCACCATGCCCGGCCTGCCCACCCGCCCGGTC
>WGAD01000355.1 GCA_015489255.1 Anaerolineales bacterium
GCCTCACCGTGCGCCAGTCCCAGGTCGCCGGCGAAGTGCCCCCCAAAGGGATCGACGCCGATAGCTGGGCGCGGCACAAGCAGCTGCTACCGGGCAAGGGGCGTTGGGGGGTTGTGGTCGTTCTGGAAAAACAGGCAAACGCCTGGTTGGGTGCCGCCTTGTCACCGACCGAAAACACGGTGCTCATTCAATACGAAAAAGAGAACGGCCTAGCATACAACGTTAGTAATAACAATTAGTTATGCAGACATCCTGCCGTTCTCAAACGGCCACAAAAAATCCCCGCCAAGGCGGGGAACGTGTACCCAAAATTCTGGTTCAAAAGCAGAATTACGGACCATCCCCTCGAAAGAAGGGAACGCTTCCAAGTGTACCAAAGCTTGAAATAGGAAGTAATTATGTTTATGATGGTATCCGTTTCAGGACCTCTTTTGGGCAGTCGCCATGGAAACCATCTTCGAGCTACTACGTCTGCTTCAAGATCATCCCGACTTGTTTGTTATAGGTTTGATCTGCGTTTTGCTGGTTTCTCGGCTTGAGAACATCACTGTCAAATTCAAAAAATAGGCAAAATCATGCACTTACTTAACTACCCCTGGATCCCCGTCCGCCTCGCCGACGGCACCCGAACCACCATCCGCCCCGCCGGGATCGCCGCCCGGGGAAACCCGCCGGTGGCCCTGAACGCGCCCCGGGCCGACTTCAACGGTGCTCTGGCACAGTTTCTCATCGGCCTGCTGCAGACCGCCTTCGCGCCGCGCGACGATGACGAATGGCTCGACCGCCTGGAGGCGCCGCCCGGTATCGAGACGCTGGAGCGAGCCTTTGGCGTCCATGCCGATGCCTTCGTGCTCGACGGCGAGGGACCGCGCTTCATGCAGGATCTGGAAAAGTTCGAGCAAACGGAGAAAGGCGGCCGCAAACCGGCCGAGAACGGCATCGCCAGCCTGCTCATCGACACCCCCGGCGACCAGACTCTCCGCAACAACGCCGATCACTTCATCAAGCGCGACCGCATCACGGCGCTATGCCCTGCGTGCGCCGCCACTGCCCTGTTCACCCTGCAGCTCAACGCCCCCAGCGGCGGCGCCGGGCATCGCACCTCGTTGCGCGGCGGCGGTCCCCTGACCACCCTGGTGGCCCTGGATCCCGAAGGCAGCGAGCTGCCCGACACCCTGTGGCACAACCTCTGGCTCAACGTGTTGCCGCGTACCGTGCGCCTGACCGGCAATCCGATGCTGAACGATCCCGAACACATCTTCCCCTGGCTGGCGCCCACCCGCACCAGCAACCCCAAGGAAGGCGGCCAGGACACCACGCCGGAAGATGCCCACCCCCTGCAAATGTACTGGGCCATGCCCCGGCGCATCCGCCTGGATTTCGAGCACACCCGCGAAGGAGCCTGCGATCTCTGCGGCGCCGAAGGCCCACTCGTGGAGCGCTACTACACCCTCAACTACGGCATCAACTACACGGGGGCCTGGCGCCACCCCCTTTCCCCTTACCAGGAAAGGGACTCGGCCGAGCCCCTGCCACTGCACCCCCAACCGGGCGGCATCGGCTACCGCCACTGGCTGGGGCTGGTCTATGCCAGGCAGGACGACAAGCAACGCACCATTCCGGCCCAGGTGGTGGATACCTTCCTGCGTGAAGCCGAGGGCATGGGGCAGGCACGGATCTGGGCCTTCGGCTACGACATGGACAACATGAAACCCCGTTGCTGGTACGAGGCCATCATGCCGCTCTATCGCGTGCCCGACGACATCCGGGAGCGCTTCGCCGACCGCATCAAGGAGATGATCCAGTCCGCCGACCTGGTGGCCGGCATGCTCAGAATCGCCGTCAAAGAGGCCTGGTTCAAGCGGCCTGGTGACGCCCGCGGCGACACCAGCTTCCTGGCTGATGGCTTCTACCAACACACCGAGGGCGATTTCTACGCTTGTCTGCCGCGCCTGATCGAACTGATCCCTCAAGATAAGGACCGTTCGGTGCTGTCCGAATGGCACCAGACGCTGCGAAGCGCCGCGCTGACCCTCTTCGATGAATGGGCGGCCAGCGGCGATCTCGCCTTCGGCGATCCGGCGCGCGTGGCCCGGGCCCACGCCAAGCTGCGCAAGTTACTCAACAGCAAGAAACTGAAAGACATTCTTTCGCTTCCGACCACCAGGGAGAAAGCCGCATGAGCCACAAGGAACCCCTCTTCACCCCCGACAGTCCCGCCGGCCAGGTGCTGGCCGACTGGTGGCGCGACCTGGAATCCGATCGGGGTGCCCGGGCCGAACTCAGGCGCGCCCGCTCGCCCGAGGACGCTGCCCTGATCCCGGCCACCATCGATCTCATCACCCAGCTGCGCGCCACACCGCTGGCCGAGCACAAAGGCTGGCTGGCGCGCATTCCGGTGATCGCCGGCCTGGCTGCCCATCTCGATCACAACGCCGCCGAGGCAGTGCTCGCGCCGCCTGACCGCGAGGCCCTGCCGAAACGGATGGCCAGCGCCAAGGGTGATCGGCCACGGGTCTCCGAACTGCGCTTCCGGCGCCTGCTGCAATATTCCCGCGAGGAACTCTATCGCCCCATGATCCGCGTCCTCGCCCAACTCGACAACCAGGCCGGCCTCTTCGACCTGGCCGAGGCCCTCTTCTGGTGGGGTCCGCAAATCCAGAAAACCTGGGCCTTCGCCTATTTTCCCGCACTCAAGAAAACCGCCTGATCCGACAAGGAGAGAACCATGGAACGTTTCGTTCAACTGCATCTGCTCACCGCCTACCCCCCGGCCAACCTCAACCGCGACGACCTCGGACGCCCCAAGACCGCCCTGGTGGGCGGCGCCGAGCGCTTGCGCATCTCCTCGCAGAGCCTCAAGCGCGCCTGGCGCACCTCCGATGTCTTTTCCGACAAGCTGGACGGCAACATCGGCACCCGCACCAAGCGCCTGGGCGAAGAAGTCTTCAACCAGCTCGTCGCAGGCGGCATCGCCGAAAAGAAGGCCCGC
>WGAD01000356.1 GCA_015489255.1 Anaerolineales bacterium
AAGGAGCGATTTCATGTTCGCTACCCAAGAAGTAAAAACCCATGCCGTGCAATTCGAGAACGAACAGGACGCCCGCCGCTTTGTGCGTGTCATCCGCCGCAAAGGGTGGGAAGCCCGCCGCAAAGGGCGGGAGGTCTATGTCGTCATTGGCGACGAGATTTCTTTGAACTTGCTCGTTCAACAATGGGCTATCCGTTCCAAGCGGTCGCCGCACTATGACGATTACACCATTTTCGCCTTGTAGGAGCCAATCCATGACTAACAGCAACAACACAACGAAGACGGTCTCATCCATTGCCATTGACCTTTTCCACCAATTGGGTCCGTGGCATCCCAAAAGTGTGTACCAGCGCGCCCTCAAAGAGGCCATCTTGCGCCAGGGGCTGCGGACACTGGTTGCCCCGCGGGTGGCTTTGCGCGACGAATGGGGGACGACCCTCACCGTGTATTACCCCGATTTGGTGGTGAAAGACGACAACAAAGCCATTCTCGTGAGCATTGCCCTCGATGGAGACCCCATCGAGGACGCCGTTCGCCAGGTGCGAGCATGGTTGAGCGCGTGGCGCGGCCCCGCAATGGGCATGCTTCTGCATTTTGGAGAGCAGCGGCTTACCTGGAAAGTCATTCACCGTTTTGGAAACCAACGCGGAGGCAGGTCTCATGGCTGATTTTCGTTTCAATCCCCACCGTGTGCGAAAGGCCGGTTTGCCTTCCACACCTTACGCGAAAGCATTGCGCGCTTTGTGGAAAGAAGCAAGGCCGGTAAAGGACATGCACGGTGTATTTACCCGCACCGTTATGCAGTATCTGGAACGCAATGGGTACGTCGCCCAGAGCGGCGATTTCTACACCCTGACATCTACAGGCATCGAAACATTATCCGCTTGCGGGTATCCGCCCGCATCCTAATGTCAACGAGAGGAAGGCTATGACCAAACACATTCTCGGCTTCGACCCCGGCATGGGGGCAATCAAACTGTATAGCGGCGGCGGGAGCGTAGAACTCCCGTCGCAGGTGGCCGTAAGCGCCGGCCCGCGTCTGATGGTGGCCGCGGGGCTGCGGCTTTCCCGTAAACACGTCACGGAAGTGGAAATCCCCCAGGGCAAATTCCTGGTCGGCTCCGGCGCGCACAACCACGGCCAGCCGGTAGAAAATCTGGACTATGACCGGCTGACCGGAAGCCCCGAAATGCACGCCCTGTTCTACGGCGCGCTGTCCCAGTACCAAGACTTGCCCGACAGCCTGGATACCGTCGTCGTCGGGCTGCCGCTGGAAACCCTGTCCGGCGAAGACGCCCGCCGCAACGCAAGCGCGGTGCGCCGCTGGCTAAAGGGGAAGCACACCTGGACGGTGGACGGGGAGCCCCGTGAAGTGGAAATCAAGGACGTGATGATCACCCCTCAACCGGTAGGGGCATTGTTCGACTATGTGCTGGACGAAGACGCCAACTTCGTGCCGGGGCGCAAGAAAGCGTTACTGGCCGAGGTAGGCGTGGTATCCATCGGTTTCAACACGATTGAACTGCTGGTCATCCGCAACCGCACGCCCGCCGACCGCCTGACCGCCGGGCGCACGTTGGGCGTGCGCCGCTTGCTGGAACTGGCCGACGGTGAGGGCGTGTACACCTTGGGCGAACTGGACGACCTGCTGCGGCGCGGGCGGCTGGACATCCGCAACGCGCTTTCCGTGTGGGAGCGGGAAGTCATGGGCGCCATCGAGAAAAAGTGGGCACGGGCGTACCGCAAATTCGAGAAGGTCATCATCGTGGGCGGCGGCGCGGTGCTGCTGCAAAATGCCCTGATAAACCGCTTTGGCGGCAAGGCTTTTGTGCCGGAAAACCCCGTCATTGCCACCGCCCGCGGGCTTTACAAAATCGGCGCGATGAAAGCGCGCAAGCGGTAGGAGTAATACAATGCCCCGTGGTCGCCCTCGCAAAAACACCGTGCGTATTGACGTCACCTTCCGGCTGGACCCGGAACTGGACGCCGAGTTTCTGGCCTGGCTGCAATCGCTTCCCAGAGGGGAGCGACCGGCCAGGCTCAAACGCCTGTTCTACATGGGCAGGAACGCCCTTGACGTGGCGGACGAGGGCGACCACGAGGCCGAGGAAGCCGCTGAAAACATCCTCGGCGCATGGGAGTTTTGAGCATGAGCGACGGCAAGGTAAAACTGCCTCTTGACCGCGCCAGGCGGATAGCCGATGATTTCGCCTCGGCCATTCACCCGTTCTGCAAGCGGGTGGAGATTGCCGGGAGCATTCGGCGCGGCGAGGCAATGGTGGGGGATGTAGAAATCGTGGTAGAGCCGTCGACGCGCACCGTGCAGGGGCTTTTTGGTCCCATGCAGGAAAATGCCCTGCTTTCGTTCCCGTGGCACGCGTGGGGGAGGATTGAGCGCGGCGGCGACCGCTACAAGCGCATTTTGACCGCCAAAGGCATTGCCATTGACGTCTTCATCGTTCTCCCACCGGTACAGTTTGGCGTCATTCACCTTATCCGCACCGGACCGCGGGAGTTTGGCCAATGGCTTGTCACCCCTCGAAGACGGGGTGGGGGATTGCCGTCTTATCTCAAGGTGAGGGATGGGGCAATCTGGCACGGACAGGAGATTATCCCCACGCCGACCGAGGAAGACGTCTTCCGCGTGTTGGGAATAGATTACATTCCACCCTCGGAGCGCAGGGCGTTCTGGGGCGTCATCAAACTGGAGGATAGGGTATGAGTATCCCGCGTCCGGCCCTGCGTTATTACGGCGGTAAGTGGCGTCTGGCTCCCTGGATCATCTCGCATTTCCCCCAGCACGCGGAATACGTGGAGCCTTTCGCCGGTGCGCTGTCTGTGCT
>WGAD01000357.1 GCA_015489255.1 Anaerolineales bacterium
ACCTTTTCGCCCGTCGGCAGCAAAGCCGTAAATTCCAGCACATGTTCGGCAAACACCCCGCGATGAACGTTGTTCTTGCCGTGGATGTTCATCCCCAGGCAGCCGCCGATGGTCGTTTTCATCGTCCCGGAAACAACCGGCGGCCACCAGCCATCGGGTAGCACGTGTTCCCATAATTGTTGCAAAGTCACGCCCGGTTGCACGCGGATAACGCCCGTCTTTGGCTCCCAATCTTCAATGGCGTTCATGGCTGCCAGCTGCAAGACAATGCCGCCTCCATTAAGCGCGGCATCGTTATAGCTGCGCCCTGCGCCGCGCAGGGCCACCTTCAGCCCCTCGCGGCGGGCCAAGGCGAACAGATCGGCAATTTCTTCGGCAGTTTTTGGGGAAAACAACCAGGCAGGCGATTCTTGCGAGCGGCCAAAGTTATACAGAGGGGTCAGGCGTTCGAGCGTCAGCATCAGATGTTCAACCTGCGAAAGATAAAGGAGGGGATCAGACGGATCACCAGCATCAGAAGGCGCCAACGCGCCGGAACGTACACTTCTTGCCGCCGCCGACGCATCGCGCGCCAGATGGCAGCCGCCGCTTTTTCTGGCGTGATAACCCACAACGTGCGTTCGACGCCGGCTAGCATTTCCGTGTCGACAAACCCGGGTTTGACCGTCAGCACGTGGACGCCGTGCCGCGCCAACCGGTTGCGCAGCGCCTCCAGATAGCAATTCAGGCCGGCTTTGGAGGCGTTATAAGCCGGGTTTGCCACCCGCCCGCGATCGCCAGCCACCGAGGAAATGCCCACGATTTGCCCATACCCCAGACGTTGAAACATCTCGGCGATGGGGTTCAGCCAGGCTAGCGCGCCCAGCAGGTTGACTTCCATCACCTGCCGGTCGAGGGCGAAGTCGTAAGCATTCGGCCCGGGAGAACGCAACACACCTGCGCTGTAGATGAAAACATCCACGCGGCCAAAATCGGCCAAAATGCGTTGCAAAAGATCGGGGGCAGCGGCAAAATCGGTCACGTCGTGGGGGTAGAACCGCGCTCGCGGCTGATCCTGCCCGCGGTTGATCTGCTCGCAAAGCGACTGCAAGCGAGATTCATCCCGCGCCAGCAGCGCCAGCAAATAGCCTTCTTCTGCCAGCCGCAACGCCAACGCCGCCCCAATGCCCCGCGAGGCGCCCACGATCACGGCCACCTTTTGCGGCTTCAAGGCCGAGGGGAGAGGAAAATTCGCAGAATCCATGGTGCTCCTTTTTGCCAATTGTAGCACAGCGCTTTCAACTGCCGCCGGTCAAAACAACACCCGGGCGCCAAAAGCTATGATGTACTTGTAATGGACAAACCTCCCGTAATCCTCTACAATGTGTTACGGGAGATACTGGACATTTGCCTTATGAATGCTATCAGCGAACAACTTCTGACCACTGCACGCGCCAAACTGGACGCCAACCCCGCGCTTTCCCCCAACGAAAAAGACGCGCTGGAGAACATGCTGGTCACCCTGTTCGACTTGGTAGCAACCAACTACGAAGGGCAAGACACCTCCACCTTCCTGAAACAATTGAGCGCTAACTTCCTGGCTTCTTCTCACCTGCTTTCTATCATTCAGCAACAACAAGAAGAACTCAACATCCTGAAAAAACTGGGCACTTCCATCACGGGCAGCCTGGATCTTTCCACCGTCTTGCTCAACATTGCCAATGAGGCCTTGCGCCTGGTCAAACACGCCCGCACGGCGCACATCTTCCTCTACGAAAACAACCAGCTACGCTTTGGCGCCGCCAGTTTCCACCACAAAAGCCGGGCGCGCCAACCCTTCGCCAACCCGCGCCCCAACGGGTTGACCGCCACCGTCGCCCGTCGCGGGGAGATCATCACCGTCCCAGATATGCAAAACCACCCCCTGTTCCAAGACGCGCCCGCCAGCTGGCGGGGCAGCATCGTCGGCATCCCCATCATTGCCCGCAACCGCGTCGTCGGGGTGATGAACGTCTCCCGCCACACCACCGGCCAGTTCAGTGCGCGCGAGCTCTACTTGCTCAGAATTCTGGACGACCACGCCGCCATTGCCATTGAAAACGCCCGCCTGCACCAAATTGTGCTGGAACAATCCAAACGCGACGTGCTCACCGGCCTGCCCAACCGGCGCGCGCTGGACGAAAAACTGGAATATGAAATCGAACGCGCCCGCCGCAACCAGCGCCCCTTCTGCATCCTGATGCTCGACCTGGACGGCTTCAAACAAATCAACGATACCTACGGCCACGAAATGGGCGATCATGTGCTGCGCGAGGTCGCTGCCCTGCTCAACGCCAACATCCGCAGCATCGATTTCCTCGCCCGCTGGGGCGGCGACGAGATGACCCTCGTCCTGCCGGAAACCAACCTCGACCAGGGGTTAGCCGTCGGACAGAAACTGCAAACGGCCCTGCGCCTGGCGCACATCCCTTTGCCGGAGGAAAAACGGGCCAACGTCCATTTTTCCGGCGGCATTGCCGAATTTCCCCGTCACGGGAAGAACGCTCCCTCTCTCCTGCGCGCCGCCGACGCCGCGCTCTACTACGCAAAAAAACACCACCCGGGCGCCATCCTGGTTGCCAGTTCCATCACCAATCAGTTTTCTGCTCCGTAAGCCGTCCACGCAACAAGGCCGCACATCTCTCGCGCGCACTCAGGGAGAAACAGCATACCCCATTTTCAGGCTATAATTGGCCATCCCTTGGTCACGGAGTGCGCCACATGCCCCCCAAAGTCAAACTCATCCTCAACCCAATGGCCGACATGGGCCACGCCTGGCAGGTTGCCAGCGATCTGCGCCCTATCGTCAGCCGTTACGGCAACGCCGACTGGAGCGGAACGGTTTACCCTTCTCATGCAGCAGAACTGGCCCGCCAGGCAGGCGAGCAAGGTTACCAGCGCGTGATCGCCCTCGGTGGAGATGGAACGGTGCACGAAGTCGTCAACGGGTTGATGCAAGTGCCCCCGGCACAGCGTCCCGCGTTGGGCGTTGTGCCCATCGGCTCCGGCAACGATTTTGCCTTCGCCCTCGGCCTGCCCAAAAGCCCGGCAGAAGCCTTGCACATGGCCTTGTATGGGCAGCCCCGGGCCGTAGACATCGGCCACGCCCGCAGCCCGGATGGGCAAATTGATGAATTTTTCGATAACACCCTGGGCATTGGCTTCGACGCCATCGTCACCATACGTTCACACCGCCTGCCGCTGTTGCGGGGCTTCTTGATGTACCTCGTCTCCGTCCTGGAAGCCATTGTCCTCGATCATCATAGCATCCACTACCGGATATCCACCGACAACGGCCCCACGGTCATAGACAGTCAGATGCTGGTCGTCTGCAATGGCGGGCGCGAAGGCGGCGGTTTTCTCATTGCCCCCAATTTCAACATCACCGACGGTCTCTTCGACCTGGTGATGATGGACAAAGTCTCGCGCCCCATGATGCTGCGCCTGCTGCCCGAATTCATGAAAGGCACACACCACCGCTTCCCTCAGGTGCACGCCCAGCGCACGCGCCGTCTCTCTCTGCAAGCCAATGCTCCGCTCTACATCCACGCCGACGGCGAAATTCTGACCTCCTTCGGCTCCGACGTCCGCGCCCTGGAGCTGGAGCTGCTGCCCCAGGCCCTGAACGTCATCCAACCCTGACCATGCCATCCCTTGCCCAAAGCCTTTCACCTCATGACCTCGGACATTTGCACATCGTGGCCGAACTCTGGGGGCTGGACCTGGAGGCGCCAGACGCCCACCAGGGACTGAAAGAACTCACCGCCGCCATGCTGCAACCCGGTCTGCTGCTGGAAATCGTCTCTACCCTGCCGCCATAAAGCCAGCAAGCCCTCGTGCACCTGGCCCGTCATCGGGGCCGGCTGCCCTGGGATGCCTTCACCCGCAAGTAC
>WGAD01000358.1 GCA_015489255.1 Anaerolineales bacterium
ACAGGCGGAAGCACCAGCCAAGCCGCAAGGAAAAAATTTCTATACCGCCGCCGAAGCGGAAAACAAGCCGGAAGCAGCGGCCAAACCGGCCTCGAAACCGGCCAGCCGGATGATCGACCGCCAGGCCATGGCACGCCGCACTGATTCTCTGCAGGGGAAACTGGGCGCCGCCGAATCTGAACCGATGGCAATGGTTGACGTGATGGCCAAACTGGAGGAAATGTCTCGCGGCAGCGGCCTGAATTGGAAGCAATCCATCGTCGATTTGCTGAAAGTGCTGGATATGGACAGCAGCTACGAGGCGCGCAAAGCCCTGGCGGAAGAATTGGGCTGCCCGCCGGAGATGATGACCAATTCTGCTGCCATGAATACCTGGCTGCACAAAACGGTCTTGCAGAAAATTGCCGAGAATGGCGGCAACATCCCGCAAGAACTGTTGAACTGAGACAGCAGCAGATTGTCCCATAAAAAAACAGCCCGCTGACCGCAGGCTGTTTTTTTATGGCTGCCATTGAAGAAAGGCATCCAAAACGCGCAGATTTTGTTCGAAGTCGGTGTCTTCGTGGTTGGTCAACTCGATGTCCACCGCGGGAATGCCCATGACGGAAGAAGCCCAGTCGGTGAGGTTGCCGGTGTAGTCGCAGCCGGTGTTCAGCGGCGGGTAAGCGTAACCACCGGCGGAGGCCAGGGTCTCGGCCAGGCGCATGGAGGGAGGAAAATCGGGCAGGCCGCCGGCGAAAACGCCCAGAGCAGCACTGTGGTAGCTGATCAATGCGGTGGGCTGCCAGGTTTGAATGAAGGCAATTAAGGCGGCGGTCTCCGGTTCTGAAGCCGGGGCGGTACCGGCGGTTACCGGGCGATATTGCCAGCAGCCATCCAAGTCCCATTCTGCTTGCCAGCGGTAGGGCCAGTTGCGGTTGAGGTCCACCCCGTTGGCGTTGACGCGCCCGTCCACGCCATGCGCGCGCGCTTCGCCATCGGGGTTCAGGTTTCGCAGAATGAAAAGCGTCTGGCTGGCGGGCACGGTATCCGGGTGGCGGCGCAGGTAGTCGATCAATTGGTCGGCCAGGGCGATGGTATTCCACTCATTGCCGCCGTGGATGCCGGCTACAATCAGGCGCACATCAGCGCCGCTGCCAAAGCGATAGACTTCCAGCGGGCGCCCTTCTACCGAGCGGCCAATGATGATGGGGTGCAGCGCTGGCGGTAAAGGAATGGTGACAACGGGAACCGGCGTTGCGCTGGGCGGCAGAGGCGTCTGGCTGGGAAAGGGGGTAGGGGTGCGCGGCGTCGAAGGCAGGAAAGCGGTCGGCGTGCGAGAGGGGGGGATGCCTGGCGCCCCTCCGGTGGTTGCTCTCGTCCCCGCCGCAGCGGGGACGAGAGCGCGCTTTCGTGTCCCCAGGCGTGCCAGCCCGAGGAGAAGCGCTAAAAGAAGCAGGAGGTTGGCCGCCCACAACCACCGCATCCACTTCATAGCCCGCTTTGTTCTGCTTGCAGGCGCATCCAGTTGAGCGCCAGGTGATAAGCCCACCGTCGGGCGTTGTGGGGGTGGCCGCCGTAGGTGCGTTTTTTCTTGAGCGTATCTTCCGGGGTGAGGATGACCGCGTGCAAGAGGTTATCGCCAACGGCGCTGCGCAGATAGACCCCAATGGCCGCCTGGGCCTGGTGGCGTTGCCGCAAGGCTTCTAGCCGGGCCTCCAGGGCCTCGGGATGCAGGTCGGTTGCCCGTTCGATGGCCGCCAATCCCTCGCCGGCCTCTTCCAGGCGTTGCAATTCTTCCGCGTCTAACCCCTGGGCCAGGAAAACCAGCCGCCAGCCATTTTCTTGTAGACGGCGCAAGGTGACGGCTTCGAGGGTGTCGTCATCGGCGCCGAAGATGGCCTGCCCCAGGCGGGCACGAACTTCGGCTTCCACCGGCGCGATCAGGCGGTCGGCTTCTTCCTGGCTGGGCGCCTTGGCCGCGATGCGCACATCGACGACGCCGCTGTGGGCGGCCAGGCCGACGGTGGGGTTGGAAAGCGTTTCCAGATCGGCGATGCGCTCGTCGATCGTCCCTTCGCCCATGCCGGCCACATGCAGCACGCGTACTGCGATGACATCGTTCAAGTTGTAGCGCTTTTGCAGGTAGGGCACAACGGCATCGCTGAGCAAGGTTTCCATTTCTCGGGGGACGCCGGGCAGGGAGATGACGCAACCGCCGTCCTGTTCGACGATGAAAGCCGGGGCGGTACCAACCGGATTTTCCAGCACCAGGGCGTTTTGGGGCACCACAGCCTGGCGTTTCTGGTTTTTTCCGGGCGTTTTGCGGCCGTATTGGGCAATGCGGGCGATGATCTTTTCCCACAGGTCTGGGCGGAACTCGGTTTGCACGCCGACAGCCTGGGCCACGGCCTCACGGGTGGGGTCGTCTACCGTGGGGCCGAGACCGCCGGTGGTGATGACAATGTCGGCGCGTTGCATCGCCTCGCGGATGGCCTCGGCGATGCGGGCGACGTTGTCGCCGATGGTGGTCGTGCGGTAGAGATCGATCCCCAAAGCGCGCAGTGTGCGGGCGATGTGGGCGGTGTTGGTATCGGTCTTTTCGCCGAGCAAAAGCTCGGTGCCGATGGTGATAATTTCTGCTGAGGGCATGGTTGCTTCTCCTGAGGTTGGCACAGTGGTTGAGGCTGCGGGTTACAGATCTTCAAACCGCAGGTGCTTGACGGAAATGCCGTGGCTTTGCAGCTCGCGCAGGGAATCGATGCCAATGCGCAGGTGAAGATCGACGAACTGGGCGGAGACTTTGCGGTCGCTGGCGCTGGTTTTGATGCCGCTGGCCAGCATGGGTTGATCGGAGACCAGCAGCAAGGCGCCGGTGGGTATCCGGTTGTAGAAACCGGTGATGAAGAGGGTGGCGGTTTCCATGTCAATCGCCATGGCGCGGACCCGGCGCAGGTAATCCTTGAAGGCGGCGTCGTGCTCCCATACGCGGCGGTTGGTGGTAAAGACGGTGCCCGTCCAGTAGTCTTGTTCGTGGGCGCGAATGGTGTGCGAGACGGCTTTTTGCAGGCTGAAGGCCGGCAGAGCCGGAACTTCGGGTGGCAGGTAGTCGTTGGAAGTCCCCTCGCCGCGAATGGCGGCAATAGGCAGGATCAGGTCGCCGATGTCGGTTTTGCGCTTCAGACCGCCGCACTTCCCCAGGAAGAGCACGGCGCGCGGGTGGATCGCCGTCAGCAGATCCATGATCAGCGCGGCGTTTGGGCTGCCGATGCCAAAGTTGATGATGGTCAGGTCTTTGGTCGAGGCGTTGAGCATCGGGCGGTCTTCGCCCACCAAGGGGACGTTATGCCAGTCGGCAAAGGTCTGAACGTATTGGTCAAAATTGGTCAGCAAGATGTAGGGGGCAAAATCTTCCAGCGCCCTCCCGGTATAGCGCGGCAGCCAATCATGAACGATTTGTTCTTTGGTTTCCATGGCCGCTCTTTCCCGGTTAAACGACGTTGTATTCCTGGATCAAACGGTTTTCGGCGAAGCGAGCCAGGTCGAGCATAGAGACATCCAGGCTGTGGGCCGCGCCATCGAGGACGATTTCGCTCATCAGCAAACCGGCTGCTGGCCCATGCATAAAGCCGTGCCCGGAGAAACCGCCCACCAGGTAAAAACCGTCCACTGGCGTGCGCCCGAAGATGGGGTGGGCATCGGGGGTGACTTCGTACAGCCCGGCCCAATGGGCCGCCAGGCCGGCTTTTTCCAACAAGGGGAGGCGTTGGACAGCGGCTTCGAAGGTGGTGAGTTCCCATTCGGGATCGACGTTTTGGTCCAGCCCTGGCGTTTCGTTGGGGTTCGACATGCCAAAAAGCAACCCTTCGCCTTCGGGGTGGAAGTAGAGCGATTGGGCGAAATCGATGACAAAGGGGAAGCCGGCGGGGAGGTCGGGCAGGGGGCCGGTGACAGCGATCTGCCGCCGCAGCGGTACGACCGGCACCTCCACCCCAGCCAGGGCGCCGACCTGCGCCAGCCAGGGGCCGGCAGCGGCGATGACGGTGGGCGTGGCAATGCGCCCATGAGGCGTTTCTACGCCGGTTACCGCGCCGCTGCGCGTCTGGATGCCGGTGACGGGGGCGTCGGTGAAGGCTTGCAAGCCGCGTTTCTGTGCCGCGCCGATGTACCCCATCACCACGCTGTTGGGATCCACCAACCCGTCCCGGGCGTGAAACGTTCCGCCCAAGGCGTCCGGGAAGTGCATCCAGGGGAGCCGACGGCGGACTTCGTCGCCCGAGAGCCATTCGGTTTCTACGCCCAGCCGATGTTGCAAGGC
>WGAD01000359.1 GCA_015489255.1 Anaerolineales bacterium
CGCATTGCGCAAAGTCTGGAAGATGCCCGACTCATTCCGCCCCATATCATCGGAAATTGGCAGCACAAAACAAGCCGCCAGCTGCCCCAGCGGCGTGCCGGCCCCTGTAAACGTGGGCGAGTTGGGGAAAAAGCGTTTTTCAACCATCAAACGATAGAACGTCTTGGCCAGCTCGATGACATCGCCACCCCAGGCCTCTTCGGCCTTGGCAATGTGGTAGGCCACCCGCCAGAACATTTCACCTACGGTTTCTACCGGTTTGCCATCCTCGCCGCGACGCAGGTAACGGCGTTCCAATACTGCTTGGGAATTCTCGCTCAGCTGAATATGAGGCAAGCCTGGCGGCATAGGGGGCGTGGGCAACAAGCCATGTTCTGCTTTCGTTTGCGTGCGGGTCATACGACAACTCTCCTTCCATTCCTGAAAATGAACGACGAGGCGCTGCGGCCTCGTCGCTGGATTCGGCGCGGCGCGGTGTGTTTCAGCCGCCTTCCAGCAGCCGATCGATCTCCTGTCTGAGGGCGTGCAAATCGTCCAAACGCAAGTACACAATGGCGTAACGAATGTAGGCGATTTGGTCAATGGATTTGAGCTCCGCAATGACCAGATCGCCGATCATGCGCGAGGGCACTTCCGCTTTTCCTTGCTTTTGCAAAGCCGCCTCCACCCGCCGGATGATGCCCTGGATGGCCTCCGCAGAAACCGGTCGTTTGGCGCAAGCAATGCGGATCCCGCGTTCCAGCTTGGCCGGATCGAATTCCTCTCGCGCCCCATCTTGCTTGACGATCAAAGGGAGCGTCAGAATCGGGCTTTCGAAAGTGCTAAAACGCTGATTGCAGTGCGTGCACAGGCGACGGCGGCGCACCCCTTCCGGCTGTGGGGTGGTGTCGATCACGCGCAATTTGGATCCGCCACAATAAGGGCAATGCATAATATAGGGTTCCTTTCCGCCATCTCAGGCGCTAACCGGCATATATGGCGGTTGTCTTACAACTTAATCACTTTATTTGGGAGTGCGGCTTCCATTCTAGCACAAAGGGCCGTGATTAAAACTTAAAATTTACTATCTCTGGCTTAAAATTTTCTTCTGCCGTTTTTTCCCGCCTGTTTAATGAAAGCCATTTCCCCCTTCTGGTAAAAGCCACTGGGGAAAGTAAAACAGGCGCCGCAAAGGGGCGCCTGTTCCGGTTTCAATCGTCAACCAGGCGTTTGGCCTCCTGCCAGCACGCCTCCATCTCGTCCAACGACAAATTTTCCAAAGGCCGCCCCTGCTCCCGGGCGCAAGCCTCTATGTGAGTAAAGCGGCGGTAAAAACGGGCGTTGGCCTCGCGCAAAGCGTCTTCCGCGTCCACCCCTTTCCAGCGGCAGAAATTCACCAGCACAAAGAGCAGGTCTCCCAATTCAGCGGCCACTTCTTGCGGGGTCTCCGCGGCACGTATTTCCTGGACTTCTTCCACCACTTTGTCGAGAACTTCTTCTATCGCCGGCCAATCGAACCCCACGCGGGCCGCCCGCGCCTGGTATTTTTGCGCCACGGCCAGGGCGGGCATGGCGCGCGAAATGCCATCGAGCAGGCTTTTCTCTGCCTGTCCGTTGGCCGCCCGCTCCTGTTGTTTCAGCCGCTCCCAGTTTTGCAGCACTTCGCCGGCATCGCGGGCTTGCACATCGCCGAAGACGTGCGGGTGCCGACGGATGATTTTATCGTGAACGGATTGCACTACCTCCGGCAAGGTGTATTCACCCGCTTCCGCTGCAATCACCGCATGAAGCACAATCTGCAGCAGCAGGTCGCCAAACTCCTCGCGCATTGCCGCCGGGTCGTCCGCATCCAGGGCTTCCAGCGCCTCGTAAGTCTCTTCCAGCAGGTGGCTGCGCAACGTCTGGTGCGTTTGTTTGCGGTCCCAGGGGCAACCATCCGGGGCGCGCAAATGCGCCACCACTTCGAAGAAATCTTCCAGCGCCGTGCCCGGAGATAGCGGCGGCAGGTAGAGCGCCGTCAACAAGCCAATGTGCTCGCTGCGATCGATGGCATACAGTGGAAGGGATTCCACCCGTTCCGCGGCGGTGCCGGCTGCGTGCACCAGCTGCACCGGGTGGTCGTCCGGATAGATGGACATCAGCGTCAATTTGACATCCGAAGCCACCATGCGCGAATACACCTGCGCGATGAGCGCCGGGCGGCTGGGCGGGAAAGAAGGCACATGCCTGGCGGCCAGTTCCAGCGCGTCCACCAGGGCGGTATGCGGATAGGGATCCAATCCCAGGGCCGCGCAAACGGGTTCGATAAAAGAAACCCCGGATACCACGCGCAGGGGCAGGCCGGCGGCGCGCGCGCGACGCGCGATCTCCGGGCCGGTTGCCTCGGCGATGAACGGGTCGCCAGGGACGGCATAAATCACGCCCTGCGGGCGGGCGCCCAGGCGCAGCACTTCGTTCACAATAGCCGCATACACCTCTTCGAAGCGTTCTTTTTCTTCATACAAGGCATCGAAAGAACGCCAGTTGGCGGGCAGTTGAGGGACTGCCGGGTGTTGGGCTGTACGCAGCCAGACTTCCTCGGCAGAGGTCAGGGTTTCCCAGGCCGTGCGCGTCAGTTGCCCGGGGTCACCCGGCCCCAGGCCAACCAGGGTAATACCGGTCATGCATCACCTTCCATGCAAAAGCCGCAGAGCACCCGACGAAGGGCAGACTCTGCGGCCTGGATTGCGCGAAAAAGCAGGTTTAACGCTTGGTGTAGGTCGGAGCCTTGCGGGCGCGCTTGAGACCCGGTTTCTTGCGTTCCTTAACGCGGGCATCGCGGGTCAACAAGCCATGCTGACGCAACGCCGGCGTATAATCCGGGTTCATTTTGACAAACGCGCGCGCCAACCCCAGGCGGACGGCCTCCGTCTGCCCGGTCACGCCGCCGCCCTTCACCAGGACGGACACATCGTAGCGGCTGCGGTTCTCACCGAGGGCCTTGAAAGCGAGCAGAATGGATTCCACATCGCCCAGGCGGGTGAAGTATTCTTCCAGCGTTTTGCCATTGACGACAAACTGGCCGCTGCCTTCCATCAGGCGCACCCGCGCCGTGCTTTCCTTACGGCGACCAATGCCTTCGTAGTATTGGGACATAACTCAACTGCTCCTCTTGGTTACTCAATCGGCTGCGGCTTCTGGGCAACATGCGGATGCTCAGGTCCGGCGTACACCTTCAGGCGCTTCAACAGTTTGCGCCCCAGGCGGTTGTGCGGCAACATGCCCCACACCGCCTTCTGGATCACGCGTTCCGGGTGGCGGGCGAGCTGTTCGCGCAGCGAGGTGACTTTCAAGCCGCCGGGATAGCCAGAATGGCGATAATACTTCTTGCTGTCCAGTTTGCTGGTCGTGCGGGTGCCCGTCACGCTAATGCGTTCCGCGTTGATCACCACGACGAAGTCGCCCATGTCCACGCCCGGCGTGAAGGTGGGTTTGTGTTTACCCAGCAAAATGGCTGCGATCTGCGTTGCCAGGCGGCCCAGGTTTTGCCCGTTGGCGTCAATCACATACCACTGACGCTCAATCTCGCCTGCTTTGGGGTAATAAGTCTTATACACGGTAGTCTCTCCATTACAGACAGTGTTTTATCCAAAATTCAGTCAGGCGCATAACGCACCTGCACCAGAGTCAGCCCGCGAGCCGGCGCCAGGCCAGCCAGCGGAATGCCTGCCTGCCCATTTTGCAAAGCCGCGGTTACGGCTGCCAGGCTCAGGCGTCCTTGCGCCACCGCGGTTTGCACAAAAACCAGACGGCGCACCATGCGGTATAAAAAGGCGTTGGCTTCCACTTCGTAAAACCAGTGGTCGCCTTCTTGCCGCCAGGCAGTGTAAAAAACCTGCCGTACCGGGGTGCTTTCGGGTCGGGGCGGGGTACCGAAAGCGGAAAAGTCGTGCTCACCGGCAAAGAGGCGGGAAACCTGCTGCAACACAGCGCCATCCAGCGGCGGCCAGACGCGCCAGGCATAGCGTTCTTGCAGCGGATCGCGCACAGATTGACAATACAGATGATAACGATAACGCCGCGACCGCGCCGAAAAACGCGGGTGAAACCCGTCGGCGGCGCGCCGCAGGGCGCGTACCGCGACATCAGGCGGCAAGTGCGCGTTTAGCGCCCGCTGTAGCGCTGCAACAGGGTGCGGCCAATCCAGGTCGAAGGCAGCCACCTGCCCTTCTGCGTGGACGCCGGCATCCGTGCGTCCGGCCAGCCATACGCTGCGTCCCGTCCAACCGAGGCTGCGCAAGGCTGTTTCCAGCACACCTTGCACCGTCCGCGCGTTCGCCTGCCGCTGGCTGCCGGAAAAACCAGTGCCGTCGTAGGCCAGGATGATCTGGTAACGTGCCATTAAGGTTGCCGCAGTGAGCCTGTGCGAGCGCCGGCCCACCGCGGATGGCCTGTTTAAATTTCTTCGACCAGTTCCAACAGCACCATCTCGGCGCCATCGCCCTGGCGCACGCCCAGTTTCAACATGCGCGTATAACCGCCGTTGCGTTCCGCATAGCGCGGCGCGATCTCATGGAAGATTTTGTAAACAACGGCGCGGTCATTGCCCAGGCGGGCGGCAACCAGGCGCTGTGCGTGAACCTTGCCGGCTGCATCGGCTTCTGCGCTGCGGCGGGCAATGGTGATCAAACGTTCCGCTTCCCCGCGGATGGCTTCTGCCTTGGCGCGGGTGGTGCGAATGCGTTCATTCATAAACAATTGCTTGATGAGCGTACGGCGCAACCCTTTGCGCGCGCCAGCGCTCCGTCCCAGTTTCTTGCCAAACACGTTGTGTCGCATTTTTTCTACTCCGCAGTTTCGTCTTTCTTCAGGTAACCCTTTTCGGTCATCTTGTCCACCAGCTCCTGGTAGCTTTTCTCGCCAAAGTTGCGGATGGACATCAGCGCTTGTTCGCCTTTTTCCAATAATTCAAGCACATCGCCAACAGTGGAGATTCCCGTGCGTTTTAGCGAGTTGAACACGCGCACCGATAAGTCGAGGGCTTCGATAGGCGTTTCGGCAATTTCATTCTTTACCGAGGCCGTCTTTTGCGGCACATCGACGATGGGCGTCAGGGTTTCTTCCGAAACGCCGGCAATATAACGCAAGTGCTGGATGAGAATGCGCCCCGATTTGCTGAGCGCTTCTTCTGGCGTCATGGTGCCATCCGTCCAGATTTCCAG
>WGAD01000360.1 GCA_015489255.1 Anaerolineales bacterium
AGTTGGGTATTGTGCTGGGGTATTTGATTGGTGATGGGTGGCTCAGCCCGAACAGCAATGCCCCAATTGGTTGGGCGCTACAGACCAAGGATGAACTGGAATTGGTACACGAATGGTTGCAGCAGTGGTTTGGAGAAGGCCATGTTGCGGATCGGGGATCACATTTTCAATTGACTTATGGACGTGTACCATACGAGTTTTTTGCTTCTTTGGGAGTAAGTGCGGTTAAGTCACCAGAAAAACGTGTCCCCAATGCTATTTGGTATGCTCCTCGCCAGGCTGTGATAGGCTTTTTGCAAGGTTTGTTTGGCGCGGATGGCAGTGTACAAATTTCACTGGCAAAGAAAGATGCTACGGTACGTTTGGCGAGTTCATCGCGTGGCTTGTTAGAGGATGTTCAACTGCTGTTGCTGAACTTTGGCATCGTTGCTCGTATTTTGTCCCGTCGCAAGGCTGGTTTTTCATTGTTGCCCGATGGACATGGTGGCATGCGTTCCTATCGTGTTAAGGAACAATATGAACTCATCATTGGGCGAGAAAATCGCAACAGATTTGCCGAAAAGATTGGGTTTGCTTGTGTCGCCAAGCAGGAAAAATTGCAGGCTTATTTGCAGCAGATGCCGCGCGGCGCTTATCAAGAACGTTTTGAAGACCAGGTTGTAAGCATAGAGCCGGCTGGATATGCAGACGTATATGATCTAACAGAACAGGAGACGCACAGCCTGGTCGCCAATGGGCTGGTGTGCCACAATTGCGGTGAACAATGGCTGGGACCTTACGAAAACTGTTGTCTGGGTTCGGTCAACCTGGCGCAGCACGCCACCGCCGAGGGCGGCGTGGACTGGGAGAAGCTGGCGGAAAGCGTTCGCACGGCCACCCGCTTTTTGGACGATGTGGTCGAAGCCAATGCCTACATCCCGGCCGTGCCGCAGGTGCGCGAGGCCGCCATGCGCGCCCGCCGTATCGGCCTGGGTATCATGGGGCTGGCTGATCTGATGTATCGGGCCGGCGTCCGCTATGGTTCGCCGGAGGGGCAGGAGTTCGCCGCCCAGGTGATGGAGTTCGTCCGCTACCATGCCATGCAGACCAGCATCGAACTGGCGCGCGAACGCGGCCCCTTCCCGGCCATCAAAGGCAGCATCTACGATCCGGAAGACCTGAAGTGGCAGCCGCCGCAGAGCATCGTGCCCTACGAGCGCGATTGGGGACGCCCGCCGCTCGATTGGGACGCCATCGTGCAGGGCATCCGCACGCACGGCATCCGCAACGCGGCGCAGACGACCATCGCGCCGACGGGTTGTGTGGTACCGGGGACGATGGTGAGCACAGACCGTGGTTTGCTGCCGATCGAAGCGCTTGGAAACACCAGGGGCACCCAATGGCAGGAGATTGACCTGATTGTAGCGTCGGAGGATGGCGAACGGAAAGCTGACCGATTCTATATCAATGGCCGGGCGCATACGCTGCGCGTCGTGACCCGGCGCGGATACGCCATTCAAGGCACGGACGGGCACCGCATTCGCGTTTTCTCTAACGGGCAAATGGTTTGGAAGCGACTGGATGAATTGCAACCCGGGATGAAAGTTGCCTTGCAGCGCCCGCGCTTGATCGGCGCCCCCCGTGAAGTGCGCCTGGACGCTGCACAGGTGACGGATTTCCATGCGACGCCCGTCACCCTGCCCGAGGCCATGACTCTTGAGCTGGCTTACCTGCTTGGGGTGTTTATGGGGGGTGGCAGCCTGAAGAAGGGTTCATTGCGGTTTTCTTTGTCGGATGAGCGGCTGCAGGCCCGTGTGACCGGGTTGCTGCAGAAATTGTTTGGCGTAGACGTGAAAGTACAGACAGATGGGCGTGCAGCAGGGCTGGTGAGTTTGGAAGTCCACTCGCGGAATCTGGTCGCTTACTGGAAGCGAAATGGGTTTGCAAAACGGCATCCTTCTGCGGAACATGTCGGTAAAGGGTATCTCCCGCACATTCCCCTGGCTGTTTTGCAAACGAACCACGAAGAAACATACGCCGCCTTTCTGGCCGGATTGTTCGATGCCGATGGCTATCTGCACGCTGGAAGTTTGCCTGTCTGGGTGAGCGCCAACCGCAATTTCCACGACCAGGTCAAGACGATGTTGTTGGCATTGGGCGTCTTGACCACATCGGATGTACAGCGCACCGGGTTTAGCAAGGCAGCGTTGTATCGCCTGCGCGCATCGCACGCCCAGGCTGCGGAGCAATTCCAGCGCAAATTGGGGCAATACCTGGTGCGCTTTGCTGTTCAAAGCAACACACGGCGTAAAACGCTGAAGGATCGAATTCCCATTTTAGAGCGAGAATATCGGGCCGCTTTGGAACTGGCTGATATGCCGCGCGAGCGTGCGCGGGTATATGGCTGGCGGCGGCAGGACTTTCAGGTTTCGCGGGCTTCTTTGCAAGGCTTTGTGGAACGTCACCGGGCGGCCCTGGCCGATGCAGGACTGGCCCGCTGGGAAGAGATCATCGAGGATGACATCTTCTTTGATGAGATCCAGGTCGTGGAAGATGGCGGCGTGGTGGAAACCTACGATCTCTCGGTTCCCGGAACCCATGCCTACATTGCCAATGGCTTGATCAGTCACAACACCATCGCCACTGTTTCCGGCTGCGAGGGATACGGCTGCGAGCCGGTCTTTGCGCTGGCTTACATTCGGCACGTCAACGATAACGGCAAGGATTTGCAGCTGACCTACGCCAGCCCGCTTTTCGAAGAGGCGCTCAAGCGCAGCGGGCTGGACGCCGAACAACGGAAGGCGATTTACGATGAGGTGATGCGCACCGGCACCTGCCAGCACATTGAGGCCGTGCCGGAGGAAATCCGCCGCGTGTTCGTGGTGGCCGGCGATATCAGCGCGGAAGAGCACGTCCGTATGCAGGCCGCCATGCAGGCTTTTGTAGATAACAGCATTTCAAAATGTGTCGTTGGCGACACGTTAATATCCACTCCGGACGGTTTGACGCCTATTGCGTCTGTTCAGGATTTCCGATTGCCCGATCAGTTTGCACCACTGGATTTACCAATATTGGCCCCTAAAGGGATGAAAAAAGCGGATGCCTTCTACTACGGTGGTTACCGCGAGACCCGCAAGATATCTTTGGAATACGGATTTGGCCTGGAGGGCACGCCCAACCACCGCATCCATGTTCTGGATAAAAATGGGCAGGTGGTATTTCGGCGTCTTGACGACCTGAAGATTGGCGACATTGTTGTACTCTACAGCGGGCAGCGAGCATTTGGCAGGCCTGCTAAAAAATTGCCAGAGTTTAGCGGTGCGTTTAGGACCAGTAGCAACCACATAGAGTTTCCCGCCAGGATGTCAGAAGAATTTGCCTTTTTCCTTGGTGCGGTGACTTCAGAAGGCGCGATCACGGATAACGGCGTCAACATCAGTTCGGTGGATGTGTCTTTACTGGAAGATTTAAAGCGTATTGCGTTGGATCTTTTTGGCTTGAACGGCTACATTTCCAAGGACCCGCGGAATGACGTGCATTATCTGCAATTGAATTCACGCCCCCTGCGTCATTGGTTGCTACATGATTTGGGGTTACTGGCTGGAGCTGAAAATAAAATCATCCCAACCTGCATTCTGCAGGCTTCAGAGGATGAGCAGGCGGCTTTCCTGCGTGGCCTGTTCCTGGATGCTTACATGACACAAAATGGCAAGACTTTTGGCATTACGGTAGCCAGTAAAAAGCTCATTCAGCAGTTGCAAATCCTGTTCCTCAATGCTGGTATTCTGGCTGTGGTGGGCCAAAGCGCTGAGCGTGCCTGGCGGTTAACTGTACATGGAGGAGAACTGGAACGTCTGGCGAGCTGGATTTCGTTTGTTGAAGTCTGGAAAAATCAACGCCTAAAATGGGTCAACTTGAACCGCTTGCAGAAAATGCGCAATTACAGCCGCTTGCTGCCAGTTGAAATCACCGAAGCTTTGCAAGCAATGCGCTCCAACATGCGTGTTTCAATGAGGGCATCCTATAACGTGGAACAAAACGTGTCTGAAGCAAAAGCGTATCAACGCGTTCGAGTAAACCTGTATAAGGGACACCGCTTTGATCGCCGGGATGCTTATCGTTTGTATCAGGCGCTAAAGAGAGAGGGCGCCAGCCACCCGTTTGCAGATGCGTTCTTTGCTTCCGATGATGAAAATCGGGTTTATGTGCGCGTACAGGCCATTGAAAGCGGATTTGCAGAGGTCTTTGATATCAGCGTCCCCCAGGGCCATGAATTCATCGCAAATGGTATGTGCAATCATAACACCGTGAACTTCCCGGCGACGGCCACCGAGGAGGACGTGGCAACGGCCTATAAACTGGCCTGGGAACTGGGCTGCAAGGGCATCACGGTGTATGTGACCGGTTCGCGCGAAAAGGTGGTGTTGGAAACGCCCGCCGCCAGCCAGAAAGAAGGGGAAAAGCAACCGCCTACCATGTGGCACGAGAAAAAGAAGGCGCGCCCGCGGGCGTTGATTGGCGCAACCTACTCCATCAACACCCCACTGGGCAAGGCTTTCATTACCGTCAACGAAAACGGGGGGCGCCAGCCTTTTGAGGTCTTCATCAATACCTCGAAAGCCGGGTCGGAGACGGCGGCGGTTTCCGAGGCCATCGGACGCCTGATCTCCTACATCTTGCGGCTGGCCTCTCCCATCGAGCCGCGGGAGCGCTTGCGCGAGATCGTGCGGCAATTGCTGGGCATTGGCGGAGGGCGGCCGTTGGGCTTTGGCCCCAACCGCGTCCGTTCTCTGCCGGATGGCGTGGGGCAGGTGCTGGACGAATACCTGCGCGAGGGGTTCTCCCTGCCAGATGCGCCCGAGGAGCGCGTTGTGCGCGGCAACGGTCACCACAGCGAGGCGGTGGCCGCCGGGGCAGAGGCCGTTTCGCAAATTGGCGATCTTTGCCCGGAATGCGGTGAAGCCGCGCTGGTCAACGAGGAGGGCTGCCGCAAGTGTTACGCCTGCGGTTATAGCGAATGCTGATCGGTTGCCGGAGAAAAAAGGATGGAGGATCGCTATAGCCTTTCTTTGCAACAAGTGAACGGATTGGCCCTGCCGCTCGGCTTGCTCTTGCTGGGCGGCGGGACCTGGGCATATGCCTGGCGACATGGAGATTATATATCTGGCCTGGCGTGGGAGCGGTGGCTGTGGGGGCTGGCCTTGTTGTTGCCGGCCATTCCCTTGCACGAGGCCATTCACGCTGCGGTGGCGCGTTACTTTGGCGCCGAAGCGCGGTTTGGCTTCGACCGCCGCACGTGGACGCCCTACGTCCACGTGCAAACGCCCTTGCGGGTGTGGCAGTATCGCTGGCAGGCAGCAGCGCCCACCTTGCTGCTGGGCGTATTGCCGTTGGCGCTGGGCTGGCTGACCGGGGGGCCGATCCTTTATTTCTTTGGGTTGATCATGTGCCTTTCTGGCCTGGGGGATGGCATCGTCCTGTGGCTTTTGCGGGCGGCGCCGGCGGATTTCTGGGCGCTGGATCATCCCTCTCGGGTTGGCTGCCAGGTTTTCGCGCAACGGCCAGAAGCGCGCTGAAGAGCAAAAAAAAGACCACCCGCCAGGGTGGCCTTTTTTGTGGTGAACCGGAAGGATTACGCGCCCTCGGCGCCGCCAGTGGCCGGACGGGCGGCGATGTTCTTGCTGCGTTCGATGGATTGCAGGGCCAGATAGCGCTCGCCAAATTTGGCGATGTTGTCCATTTCGGTGTCATATTGGTCGTAGTGGCGTTCCTCGTCATCGACCAGGGCTTCGAAGACCTTGCGCGTGCCGGAATCGGCGTTGGCGCTGCACTCATTGGCCCATTGGTTGTAATCGCGGACGCTTTGCATTTCCATCTTGCGTGCCAGGTCTAGCATTTCTTGGACATCGTGGATCTTTTGCACCTCGTGCGAGGCTTTCATTTCGACTTCGCCGCCGAGGAAAAGGATGCGCTCGGCGCAGCGTTCGATGTGCCGCATTTCTTCAATGGCGGTGGCAAAGAAAAGCCCAGAGAGCAATTCGTATCCCTGGTCTTCACAATGGAAGTGGAAATACATGTACTGGTGGACGGCGGACAATTCGTCTGCTACCGCGCGGTTTAGCAATTCTATGCTTTTTTCGTGCATGGTCTTTTCTCCTTGAGGTTGAGGTGTTTAACTCTATCGCGTTTTGGCGCAGGGCGCAAGCCTTTTACAATTGCCAGCCGCGCCAGATCTGCCAGAGGCCGAAAAAGGCCAGCGCCGCCGAAGAGAGGCGCAGCAGCGTTTTCAATAGAAGGCTTTGCCAAAAAGAAGGTTGCATTGTCTTCAGGCCGTAGTTTTTTTCGGCGGATGGTGGCGTGATGTCAGACGCACAACCCTGCGTGTAACTGACCCGCCTGTTGGTGGAGAAGTGGGCGCGATTTTGGGAGTTGGGTTATACTGAATTGAGCTGAAATTGCAAAAGACGGCAGGCGGCCGATGTAAATCGTTAGCTGGCCTATTGGTGTAACAGATATGTTTGTAGAATTGAGGAGGACTTTGTGAGATTTGAGTATCATCTGCATGTTTTTCATTCCCCTCGGTTTCAAAGCGTGGTTGACGAGGCAATTAAGTTTTTCAATGAGTCTCCTGTCCACAGGTTGCCGCCTCCCGTCCGTTTTGTTGGGGCTGGGGTCTATGCACTTTACTACGTGGGTAGTTTCAATTTGTACACCAGAATCGTTAGATTAAATCTAGAGTCCGAAAGCCAACCAATCTACGTCGGTAAAGCCGTACCACCTGGATGGCGGACTTCAAGATCGCAGGAAAAAGATGCCAAGGTCCTATATCGGAGGCTGCAAGAGCATTCTAGAAGCATACAACAAGCCGCTAATCTGGCGATTGGTGATTTCCGATGTCGGTTTATGATTCTCGGTGGTATTGAAAGCGACCTGGTTGTTCCTGTAGAGGCAGAATTAATTAGAAGGTACAGCCCTCTTTGGAACTCAGTCATTGATGGTTTTGGAAATCACGACCCTGGCAGTGGACGCTACAGCCAGGCAAAATCAGAGTGGGATGTATTGCACCCTGGCAGGCCCTGGGCTGAAAAGTTAACAGGTGAATCGCCACGATTAGATGAGGTTGTTCGTAAGGTTCAACAGTCTCTAAGCGGGCTTTCTTAGTTCTACTACCGCTTCATATAGTTGGTGCGACTTCTTAGCCTTCGCTACTCGTACGTTTGATTGAATAATGCTATTACCAACGCGTTCTGCTCTGGGAATTTCAATCCGGATCAAGTCTAAGCCAACTAACTCAGCGATTCTACCAAAATACTGATCGGTTGGTATCATAATACCTTGCAATATGCTATTTCCAATGACAACCACAGCCGATCCTTGAGGCTTGAGCACGTATCGGAGCGCTTTCAAAAAAGCGTAACAATCATTAAAGTACGATGCTGCATAATTAGCCCATCCATTGCCACCGTATACGCCTTTTTCTGGATTGGTCTCTCTAAGGGCCTGCAAGCGTTCTCTCAAGTCTGTACTTGGTAAGGAAAATTGCAAGTCTATTCTGTCTTTGTCTCGAACAGTTTGCCAGTATTTGCCGAAATTTGAGAGCTCAAGTGGCTTAAGGTCTTTGGGATGCTCTGCATAGCCTAGCCAGTATAGCTGCGGGCGCGTATTCCTATTGTAGTGATAGTTGTTCAGATAAGGCGGTGAAGTGATTACCAAATCTACCGATGCAGGCTCTAAGTATTTTTGATATTCGAAAAAGGAAGTATTATGAACTGTCGCTTCTTGTGAGCCATCTGGCAAGTTGTCTTGGAACCAGGCAATGTCTTCTGCCATTTCTAATAACTTGCTGACAATAATTTGACCAACTGGGAAATCGTGAATCTCCGATTTGCCCGCGCTGACTCTCCTGCCTAAGCTTGGTTCGTATGAGTAATTGGAATAGCGAACCATCGTGGACGCAAAGGCCAGTCTGAAAATCTCTCGCAGCTCGGATCTGGCAATGGTATTGATAAAATCCTGCAGGATCAAGACTTTGCGTAAGACTTTAGGACTATAGAATTCTGATCGTGTTCTAAAGCCTTGTGGTGGGATGCTCTTGGGTTGATAACCACTTAAGACTTTGTCTTTGTAGAAAGCCTGTAACTTTGCAGTTTCAGCGCGTAACTCTTCTTCAGAGATTCTGTGAGCATTGACTTTTACGTGACAGGCGAGAGCAGCATAAGGGTTGATTTCAAACCCTATAGCATTATGTCCAAGTAGCATGGCCTCTACCAGTGTCGTTCCTACGCCAGCGAATGGATCAAGCACCGTTCCTGCACCCTTAAGAAATGTGACAAGAACGTCTCTGACAAAACTGCTGGAGAACCCAGCGATCCAAGGAACCCATCTGTGGATAGGCATAGTCTTATTCAGGGCAAAAGAGGGATCGCTGAAGTAGGAACTACCGTTATCTGACATTGGGTAAATGTCCGTTTCCAACAGCGCTAGTTGCTTTTTCGATCGAGGTATCATCATAATCTCCTATCATAAGGTTTGCAGGCTATTCTGATTGCGGTTCTAAAACCTGTCCTAACTGATAGTTTGGACGAACCTCTCCTAAAATGGTGTGCATTCGTTCGCGCTCGCGCTCGTTGTTTAGAATATCGGCAAAATCATTAAAACTAAGAATAACAGCTTGAGGAATACCACGTCGTTTAACAATATAACGAGTACGGTTCTGGGTAATGTCGTCTAAGACTCTCCCAAAGTTGTTTTGTGCTTTTGTTGAACTTATGCTTTTTGTCTTTGACATCTTATTCTTCCTCTATTTGTTCAAATTGGATAGATTATCTATAATGTACCGAACAAATCTTCCTTTGTCAAGCGTCTCGTTTCATAATTCAGGGGCCAACTAACCTATTGCTGGATGCGACTGCGCTAATTGCCCGCCAAAATAGAAGTTCGTTTTGCTATCGCAACCGCCTTGAACTGGAGTGCATGTTGCAAATCCGTGCAGCGTTTCAAATGTCCGTCACATTCTCAGCCCGCGCCAGAGCTGCCAGAGGCCAAAGAGGAAGAGCAAAGCGGCCGACAGGCCGAGCAACCGCTTTTGCAGGCCGGGGATGCGGACGACGGCCTGCCCACTGGCGACGATCACCGCCAGGTTGATGGCGATCATGGCGCCGTAAAAGCCTGCCAAAAAGGCCAGCGCCGCCGCCGGAGATGTGCGCCAGCCTTCCAACAAGATCAACCCGTTGACGGTGCTCCAGAAGATGTACGGCGCCGGGTTGAGCAGGTTGGTGAGCGCGGCCTGCCACAGGCTGTGCAGCGCAGCGGTCTGTGCGGGCGGCGCGGCATGCTGATGCCAGGATGCCCAGGCCAGGTAGAGAATGAAGAGGCCGCCCGCCAGGTATAATCCTTTTTCCAGCCAGCGGGGGATGCGGGTCAGGACGAGCAAAGTCAGGGCGATGATCGGCCCGTCGCTCAGCAGGGGGGCAAAGGCCGCCGGCCATATCTTTTTCCAGCCGTGTTCGGCGCTTTGCCGGATGAAGAAAGTCTGGATGGGGCCGGGTTGGGCGCCGGCGGCCAGCCCCAGCCCCAGCCCGCGTAAGAGAAAAGCGAACATGTGTTTCCTTTCCGGGTACAATTGAGATATTCATTTTAACGCAAGGGAGAAGGGTATGGCTCGTCATCTGGTGGTAGTAGCCGGGAACATTGGCGTTGGGAAGACCTCGCTCACCGAGCGGCTGGGGGCCCGCCTGGGCTGGTGGACGGGGTATGAATCGGTAGGAGATAACCCCTACCTGGCCGATTTTTACACCGATATGCGCCAATGGGCCTTTCATTTGCAAATTTTCTTTTTGGGGCATCGCGCGGAGCAATATCTGCGGGCGGCACGAGACCCGCGTTCGGCGATCCTGGATCGCAGCATTTACGAGGATGCGCATATCTTCGCCCGGGCGTTGCACCATCTGGGCAACCTGGATGAACGCGATTACC
>WGAD01000361.1 GCA_015489255.1 Anaerolineales bacterium
GAAGGTCTCCTTGGCGGGAAGTAGATGACAACGATTTCATTATACAGCCCATCGGCTGGCAGCGAAAAAAACTGTAAAAAAATGAGATGTTTATCTCATTCGCCTGTATAATAAAAAAACGCCCTCAGCGGAGGGCGCGGACGATAAGGTTCGTTTGTTCACGTAAGGAGGAGAACCTTGAAACAGAAAGTGTTTGTTTTCTTCGCGCTGCTTCTGGTTGCCAGCATGGTGTTGACCGCCTGCGGCCCCCAGACAGCCGAAACGCCGACCGAAGCCGCGCCCAGCGGCGAGACGGGCGGCGGTGATGCCGGCGGCGAAACCGGCGGCGAAGCCGGTGGCGAGACGGGTGGCGGCGAAGCTGCCGTCTTCACGCCGCGTGTGCTGGAAGCGGCCAGCTGTGATTACGGCGGCGCTTTCAAGCGGATCGAGGCCATCGATGAGTACACCGTCGAATTCGAGCTTTGCCACCCGGATCCGGCTTTCCTTTCCAAACTGGCTTTCAGCGTGTTCTCTATTTACTCGGAGGGCTGGCTGGAAGCGACGGCGGGCGAAAGCCAGCGCACGCTGGAAGGCCTGGAAATGCCGGTTGGCACCGGTCCCTACCAGGTGGCGCAGTGGAGCCGTGGCGACAGCATCGTCTTCAAGGCCTATGAAGATTATTGGGGCGAACCGCCCTATGCGCAGACCCTGGTCTTCCGCTGGTCGAGCGAATCTGCCGCCCGCTTGCTGGAATTGCAGGCTGGCACGGTGGACGGCATCGACAACGTCGGCCCGAACGATTTCGATGTGGTGCGCGGCGATGCCAACCTCCAGCTGATCGAACGCCCGGCGCTGAACGTCTTCTACCTGGCGATGACCAACACCTTCGAGCCGTTCAATGACGTGCGCGTGCGCCAGGCGATTGCCATGGGCATTGACCGCCAGCGCATCGTGGATAACTTCTACCCGCCCGGTTCCGAAGTGGCCGACTTCTTCACCCCTTGCGCCATCCCCAACGGCTGCGTGGGCGAGAAGTGGTACGACTTTGACCTGGAAGCTGCCAAAGCGCTTTTGGCCGAGGCCGGTTACCCGGACGGCTTCTCCACCAAGATCTATTACCGCGACGTGGTGCGCTCCTACCTGCCGGAACCCGGCCGTGTGGCTGAGGAGATCCAGGCCCAGCTGAAGCAAAACCTGAACATCGACGCTGAAATCGTGGTCATGGAATCCGGCGCCTTCATTGAAGAATCTACTGCCGGCCGCCTGGATGGCTTCTATCTGCTGGGTTGGGGCGCGGACTATCCGCACGTGACCAACTTCCTGGACTTCCACTTCAGCAAGTCCAACCCGCAGTTTGGCGAACAATCGCCCACTTACTACGAAAAGCTGGAAGCGGCTTCGAAGATCGCCGATCCTGAAGAAGCCCGCCCGCTCTACGAAGAGGCCAACAACGCCATCCGCGAATTTGTGCCGATGGTGCCGATTGCCCACGGCGGCTCGGCGCTGGCCTATCGCGCTGATGTTGAGGACGCGCACGCCAGCCCGCTGAGCAATGAGTACTTCGCCGCCATGGATCCGAATGGACGCGAGGCCTTCGTCTGGATGCAGAACGCTGAACCCATCAGCATGTTCTGCGCCGATGAGACCGACGGCGAATCCCTGCGGGCCTGCGAACAGGTGATGGAACCGCTCTACACCTACGAGGTCGGCGGCGTGGAAGTGAAACCCGCGCTGGCGGAAAAATGCGAACCCAACGAAGACCTGACGGTCTGGACCTGCACCCTGCGCCAGGGCGTTACCTTCCACGACGGCAGCACTTTTGACGCCAACGACGTGGTGGCGACTTTCACCATGGGGCTGGACGCTTCTTCGCCCCTGCACGTTGGCAACACCAACGCCTGGGAGTACTACGATTACCTGTGGGGCTTGATGAACACGGGCGAGTAGTCGCTCTCGAATGACGACGCAAACGGGATGACGCGATACCGCGTCATCCCGTCCTTTATCCTGTGGCGGTCTGAGCGCCGCCCGAAGAGGACCCATGCTTTCGTACATCATTCGCCGCATTTTGGCAGCCATTCCGGTTTTGTTTGGCATCCTGGTGGTGACCTTTCTTCTCCTGCGCCTGATCCCTGGCGATCCTTGCAAGGCGATGATGGGTGAAAAGGCGACCCCGGAGACTTGTGAACGCTTCAACCGCGAGCATGGTTTGGACAAACCCTTGAGCCAGCAGTTTGTCATCTATGCGCGCGATGTGTTGCGAGGCGACCTGGGCGATTCGTTCCGCTATGGCAAGCCGGTGACCACGCTCCTGGCCGAGCGTCTGCCCACCACGGTGGAATTAAGCCTGGCTGCCTTGTTGATCAGCATCCTGATCGGCGTCCCGTTGGGCATTTTGTCCGCCGTTCGTCACAACTCCTGGCTGGACGTGCTGACGATGGCCTGGGCCAACGTGGGCGTGTCCATGCCGGTGTTCTGGCTGGGGTTGATGCTGGCCTATGTGTTTTCACTCTTGTTGAAGGACACGCCATTCTGGCTGCCGCCCTCGGGGCGGTTGTCTGCCGGGGTGTTGCCCGAGCCGTTTTATGAAGTCTGGGGATGGACGCTGCCAGAGAGTGGGCGCCTGGCGACGCTGGCGCAATTTATCTCGCGGATGAACATCGTCAACGCTTTGCTGATACGCGATTGGGAAGTGCTGAAAGACGCGGTCAAGCACCTTATCTTGCCCGCCCTGGCGCTGGGCACCATTCCCATGGCGTTGATCGCCCGCATGGCGCGTTCCAGTATGCTGGACGTTCTCGGTCAGGATTACATCCGCGCGGCGCGCGCGAAAGGATTGCCGCGCTGGATGGTCATCCTCAAGCACGCCTTTCGCAACTCCCTCTTGCCGCTGGTCACGGTCATCGGCTTGTCGCTTGGATCGCTGCTGGGCGGCGCCGTGCTGACCGAGACGATCTTCGGCCTCTCGGGGGTTGGCCGCGCCATGTACGATGCCATCACCGCCCGCGATTACGGCGTGGTGCAGGGATTCACACTGGTGATCGCCCTCATATTTGTAGCGCTCAACCTGCTGGTGGATATCTCCTATGCTTATCTCGACCCGCGCATCCGCCTTGATTAGGAGCCTGACATGGATGAAGAACGCATTGCTCCTGAAGAAATGTCCTTGAAGTCCGTCAGCCTGTGGCAGATCACCCGACGGCGGCTCTTCCGGCGGAAATCGGCGTTGATCGGCTTCCTGATGCTGGGAGTGTTGATTTTCGTGGCCGTGGCCGCCCCCTGGCTGGCGCCCTACGATCCGTATGAAGTGCTCATCGGGGTGGAGGATGTGCAACGGCGCGAGGCGCCTTGCATCCACGCCCTGGGGTGCGATCCGGAAAAACCGCAGCACTGGATGGGGTTGGACGGCAACGCCCGCGACCAATATAGCCGCATCTTGTATGGCGCACGCTTTAGCCTGATCATCGGCTTTGCCACCGTTTCTTTTGCCATTGTCATCGGCACTGTGCTGGGGGCGGTGGCCGGCTTTTTTGGCGGTTGGGTGGATAATTTGATCATGCGCATTCTGGATGTGCTGATGGCCTTCCCGGCGTTGCTGCTGGCGATTACCATCGTCACCGTGCTGGGGCCGGGGCTGATCAACGCCCTGATCGCCATCGCCATCGTTTCCATCCCGGCCTACGCCCGCATTGTCCGCGCCAGCGTGCTTTCTGTGCGCGAGCAGGATTTCGTGGCCGCCTCGCGCGTTTTGGGCGGCAATTCGCGTTATATTTTGTTCAAACGCATCTTGCCCAACGCGCTCACGCCGCTCATCGTGCAGGGGACGCTGGGCATAGCGACCGCTATCCTGGATGCAGCCGCGCTGTCTTTCCTGGGGCTGGGGGCGCAGCCGCCGACGCCGGAATGGGGGTCTATGCTGGGCGCGGAGCGTAACC
>WGAD01000362.1 GCA_015489255.1 Anaerolineales bacterium
AATCAAGGCCGCGCTCAAAGCCCTGGGGTGGGTGGGCAGCACCGCGGAAATTGCCCGTGCCTGGGGCGAAAATCCCGACCGCGTGCGCGCGTGGCTGGATTATGCGTATAGTCATAACTGGAGCGCGGCTTTGCTGCGCCACACGCTTCGCACAGACCCCGATATGCCGCCAAACCCTGCCGACGAGCGGGCGCGCTTTTTCGCCGGTTGGGAGGATTTCGCCGAAAACGGCAACGACGAGACCGCGCTGCCGCCCCCAGAAACGACCGGCGCGCCCGTCGCTGCACCCCCAGCACCCCCAGATATGGCGCAGTCGCCGGTACTGGCAGCCGCGCCCCCAGATATTGGGGTTGCAGAAGCGGGCAACGGGGCTTCGGCGTCCAGGAAGCACCCACCCCCCGCCGTGCCGCCTGATGTGCTGCGGTGGTGGGAGATTGCCCGCGGAGAGTTACAGGCCAACATGCCCAAAGCCGCTTTCGACACCTGGGTGCGCCCGGCCCGCGCTTTGACCTGGCGTGACGAGGACGGGCGCGCCGCGCTCACGGTTGCCGTTGCCAACGACTACGCCCGGCGTTGGCTGCAAGAGCGAGTAGCGCGTATTCTCGGTCAAAAACTTACCGGCCTGGTCGGAAAGCCGGTAAGCCTGGAAGTCGTCGTGGAGTAAAACAACAATGCTTGGGCTGCGTTTCTCGCTGTTCCGGCGGGTAGCCGGTTATCTCCGAGACCTCGCCCCGGATGACCTGCTGAAAGCGATGTATCGGCAGGCATTGTTAGACCTTGCCCCTTTCGTGCGGGGTGGAGAAGTGGTCGGAGATTGGCAAACTGCGCCGGTGCAATGCAAAGCCAGGGCTTTGAGCGCGGCCTTGTTCCTGGCCGATGAGATACCCGCCGCACGGCGGGTGGTTCGGCGGCTGCTTGGCTCGTTTCGCGAAGACGAGGCCGAAGAACTGCTCCTGTTCGCCCGCTTCGGCGATTATCCCTGGCGTGAGGAAATCGGGCGTACCGTATGTTTCCGCTGCGGACGTAAGGCCGTCTGGCGTTCGTTGTTTTCCCCGCCAGACACCATCCCGGCGGCCTACCACTGGCGTTACGACATTCCCGAAAACCATGCGCCCCTTTGCCATGTTTGCGCCAATTACACGTTGCACGGAAAAGATGACGACATTCGCCGCCTGTGGGGTCGGGCGGTGTGGGGCGTGCGTTTCGACGCCTGGGACCGCCTTCACCTGGCGTTTTCCCGCGGGAAAATTCCCCAATGGGACAAGGAGGCTTTTCCCCTCTGGCCGCCGTCTTACGGCGGGGACACGTGGGCTTCAGGCGCGGGAGTTTTGCTGGCCAGATACCCACGCTTGCATTCGGTGAAACGCCTGGCCATCCACAGGGACGCAGCGCGCGCCCTTTTGGAGCGTTTCCGTCTGGTTCGCCACCGCCTGCGTGAGCGTTCCCTGCTGCTGCGTGTGGCTTATCCAAACAGCCGCAGCAATCGCAAGCCTTCTGCACGCTCCCGACATGCCTGACGCGTTTTTGCTATGATATAGCCGTTCTTGTCTGCATTTTGCCGACATTGGTCATTGTTTTTTGCTATGATATTGACCAGGTAAGAGTGACCATACGGAGAGACGCCAAATGGCTTTTCTGATTTTCCTGACCGCTCTTGCAGGTGGGCTTGTAGCCCTGGAAGTCGCGTCGCTGCTCACGCGCCCGCGCATGACCTCGCCCATCGCCGTGCAGGTGGGCGAAGACGAGGACGAGGAAAAGCAAGCGAGCGCGTGGTACGCCATCCTGGGCGTTGTGCTGCCGCGGTTGTTCAACCCCGAACAGGCGCGGGGGCGGGAGAAAGTAACCAACCTCATTCGGCGGGCAGGTTATCACCCCTACGGCTCCCTGAACGAGTTTTACGTTGCTGCAATGGCCGAGTTTGGCAAGGCTATTGTGCAGGCTGCTTTGGCAGCCGCCTTGTTCTACATGCTGGGGCTGCCGAGGGTGTTTAGTCTCTTCGTAGCCGCTGTCATCCTTTGGCTGGCTTATCGCCGTCCTTATGCCCGCTTGAGGATGGCAGCCAAACAACGGGCGGAACTGATGCGCCCCAACATGCTGGCAGGGCTGGCCGAACTGGAAAGCATGTTGGAGGCCGGTGTAGGGGTGCAAGAAGCCTTGCGCCGCACGGCGCAGTTGGGCGGCCCGTTCTGCAACCTGCTGGG
>WGAD01000363.1 GCA_015489255.1 Anaerolineales bacterium
ACAAACGCCTGCTCGACAAGCGCGGCGGCACAGACGAAGAAGCCATCGCCCGCGCGCTGGAAACCTTCAGCGAGCAGGATTTCCGCGATTTGCAGGTCTGGTTCAACCTGGCCTGGATCGACCCCGATTTCCTGGCCCAGGAGCCGCTCAAATCGCTGGTGGAAAAAGACCACGACTTCAGCGAAGAAGACAAAACCGTGCTCTTCGATGAAATCCGCCGCATCGTGCAGGGCGTGCTCCCCATCCACCGCCAGCTGCAGGAAAGCGGCCAGGCCGAGATCATCACCACCCCCTACGCCCACCCCATCCTGCCGCTGATCTACGACACCAACCTGGCGCTGACCGGCAACCCCGATGCCGAGATGCCCGCCGAACGCTTCTCCTACCCCAACGACGCCATCGCCCAGCTGAACCGCAGTGTGGAAATTTACCAGGAGCACTTTGGCCAGGCCCCGCGCGGCCTGTGGCCGGGCGAGGGCGCAGTGGCGCAGGAGATCGTCCCGCTGGTGGCCCGCAGCGGCTTCCAATGGATGGCGACCGGCGAACCGGTGCTGGCGGCTTCGCTGGGCATCGGCTCATTCACCCGCGACGCCAGCGAAACCGTGCAGGAAGCTGACCTGCTCTACCGCCCCTACTACGTAACCGGTCGGGACGGCGAAAAGGTAGCCGTCTTCTTCCGCGACTGGACGCTCTCCGACAAGGTCGGCTTCACCTACTCCGGAATGGACGGCGCAGCCGCCGCCCGCGACCTGATCCAGCGGCTGGAAAACATCCGCGCCCGCCTGCAAGAAGAAGGCGCGGAAGGCCCGCATGTGGTCAGCATCATCCTGGATGGCGAAAACGCCTGGGAATACTACCAAAACGACGGCAAAGACTTCTTCCACAACTTCTACCAGCTGCTCTCCGAGAGCGAAACGCTGAAGACCGTCACCCCGTCCGAATACCTGTCCATGTTCCCTGAACAGCGCACGCTGGATACCCTCTTCCCCGGCGCCTGGTTCAGCCAGAACTACGACACCTGGATCGGCGAAGCCGAAGAAAAGACCGCCTGGGAATACCTGGCCCGCGTGCGCTATGACCTTTCGAAATACGACATGCGCCACACCCGCCAGGCCCCCTCGGAAGAAGCCCTGGCCCAGGCCCTGGATTACATGTATCTGGCCGAAGGCTCCGACTGGTTCTGGTGGTATGGCGCCGATCAGGATTCCGGGCAGGACGAATACTTCGATCAAGGCTTCCGCGCGCTGCTCGCCAAAGTCTATGAATCGCTGGGCGAACCGGTGCCGGCCTTCGTCAATGTGCCGATCATCCCGAAGAAACCGGCTGCCGCCGCCCAGACCGTGCAGGGGCTTTCCACCCCAGCCGTGGACGGCGTGAACGGCGGCGGCGAATGGTCTCGGGCCGCGCTCTTCACCAGCGGCGCGCAGGCTGGCAGCAACCTGGCCTACGCCTTCGACAAAGATAACCTCTACCTGCGCGTGACCTTCAACCAGCCGCTCAGCGAAGGCGCAAAGGTCGGTTTCTACCTGGCCGCGCCGCGCAGCGACGGCGCTTACCCCTTCGCCAGCGACGACGCCACCCTGCTGGGCATCGCCGCCACCCACCTCTTCGAGTGGGACGGCGCAGCCCTGAAGGCCTACACGGCCACCAACAAGGGCTGGCAGGCCGCCGGTGAAGCCGGCCAGGCCGCGCTGGGCGACGTGCTCGAAGCCGCCATCCCCTGGGAGGCCCTCGGCGACCTGGAAGCCGGCGACGACCTGCGCCTGGTGACCGCCATCCTGCCGGGCGGCAGCACCCTGCCCTACAACGGCCCGGCCCAAATCGTGCTGCCCGACCTGGGCAACACCACCGTGATCTTCACCGTGGACGACCCGGAAGGCGACGACAACGGCCCCGGCACCTACACCTACCCGACCGACAGCGTCTTCGACCCGCAGGTCTTCGATTTGAAATCCTTCACCGTGGCCTACGACGAGAAGAATCTGGTCTTCAAGTTCGCCTTCTACGGCCCGGTGCCCAACCCCTGGGGTTCGGGCAACAACCTCAGCCTGCAAACCCTGGACGTGTATGTGGACAAAGACCCCGGCGCTGGCACCGGCGCGCGTCTGTTGCTCCCCGGCCGCAACGCCGCCCTGCAAGCCGGCGACGGCTGGGACTACGCCATCTGGGCCGAAGGCTGGACGCCGCAGTTCCTGGCGCCAGACCCCGAAAGCGGCGAACCGAAACAGGTCACCGGCGTGAGTTTCAAGATCATCGTCGATCCGGCTGCGCAGTTGGTCACCCTCCGCGTACCGCGCGAGGCCTTCGGCGCAGGCGACCCGGCCGAATGGGGCTACGCCGCCGCCGTGCTCTCGCAAGAAGGCTTCCCCTCCACCGGCGTGTGGCGCGTCCGCGACGTGGAAGCCAGCCCCAGCCAGTGGCGTTTCGGCGGCGCGCCAGCCGACATCAACCACACCCGCATCATCGACCTGGCCTGGCCCGCCGACATTGCCCCCTCGCAGGCTGACATCCTTTCAGCCTACGAA
>WGAD01000364.1 GCA_015489255.1 Anaerolineales bacterium
GTACACCTTTATCATGTATTCCAAAACTGGCATCGCCATCCGCGCCGTAGCGGAAAACAAGGACGTGGCCGCGCTCATGGGGATCGATGTCGATCGCACCATTTCCATCACCTTTGCGCTCGGTGCAGCCATGGCAGGCGTGGCCGGGTTGCTCTATGCGCTGGTGTTTCGGCAGGTTCACTTTTACATGGGCTTCATTCCAGGCATCAAAGCCTTTACCGCCGCCGTGCTGGGCGGCATCGGCAGCATCCCTGGCGCCGCGCTCGGCGGTTTGTTCCTCGGGTTTATCGAATCCGTCGGACCTCCGCTTTTCCTGGAAGGGCTGGGCATCCCCGCATACTACCAGCTGGCAGACGTGATTTCCTTTACTTTGCTGGTGCTGGTGTTGATCTTCCGCCCGCAAGGCATCCTGGGCGAACGCCTTGCCAAGCAGAAAGCCTAATGAAGGAGTACATCATGCCTGAAACCTACATTACCCGCCGCAAAGTGGTGCAATTTGGCCTGCTTGCCGGCTTAATTTCTACCTTCATCAGCGCCATTGGCATGATTGCGCTTTTCCATAAGCGCGAAATGATATCTGGCGCGTTGAGCATGGGGCAATACTTCCTCTTCCTGCCCATTGCCATCATGGCGTATATCGCCGCCCGCCAAAGCAAGGAAAAAGAGGCGTACCTGAACGGTGTGCTCGCCGGAGCGACCGCAGCTATCCCTATCTTGCTGCTGAGTTTGCTCGGTTATTACTTTGACCTGCGCCAGTTCATGCCCAATGTCTCAGACACTTTGATCCACGAGATATTGAACTTTGGCCAACCCTTTACCGTTGGCGCGCCGCTCATGTTGGCTGCCTCCGGGCTGCTGGGGTTGATCGCCGCCGCGCTCAGCCGCATGCGCGAAGATTACCGCGCCGCCATTCTGCAAGGGTTGCTGTGGACCTCCATCACTGCCACCTTCTCCGAAATCATCAACGACCGCATCCGTGCGTTCTTCGGGCGCAACGTTGCCAGCCTGTTCTTCTCCTCCAAAGCGCTGCAACCTGTCACAGCTGTTGTCCTGCTGATCGCTATTAGCATTTACGCTTACTGGAACGCTCGCAATAAAGAAAGAGAAGAAGCCATTCTCCTTGAGGACGTCCGCGCAAAGAAAGAACCTGGCAAGGCCCAGCGATACCTCAAAAAAGGCGCTCTTTTTTTGTTGCTGCTCTTCTTGCCCCTCCTGCTGGGGACCTACCTTTCCGAAGTCAGCACCAACATCGGGTTGTACATCATCATGGGCCTGGGGTTGAACATCGTGGTTGGCTTCGCCGGCCTGCTCGACCTGGGTTACGTGGCTTTCTTTGCCATCGGCGCGTACACGGTCGGGATTCTCACCTCCTCCACCCAGGGGATCGCCTCCATGACGTTCTGGGAAGCCTTGCCCATTGCCGTGATGGCCTCGACCACCGCCGGCATTTTGCTGGGCACGCCCGTCTTGCGCCTGCGTGGTGACTACCTCGCCATCGTCACCCTGGGGTTTGGCGAAATCATCCGCGTGCTGGCAAACTCCGACTTGCTCAAACCCTACATGGGCGGCGCTCAGGGCATCTTGAACATCGCGCGCCCTTCCTTCTTTGGCGTCACACTCAGCAAACCCGAACAAATTTACTACCTGGTGCTGGCCGGCATCTTCATCGCCTGGTTCATCTCCGCACGCCTGGAAAATTCCCGTCTCGGGCGACAATGGATGGCGATGCGCGAGGACGAAGATGTGGCTGAGGCCATGGGCATCAACCTGATCAACACTAAACTGCTGGCTTTTGGCATCGGCGCTGGTTTGTCTGGCCTGGCGGGCGCTATTTTCGCCGCCAAGCTGACATCTATCTTCCCTCACAGTTTCAACCTGATCATTTCCATCAACATCCTCAGCCTGATCATCATCGGCGGCATGGGCAGTATGCCGGGCGTCATCGTTGGCGCCATCGCCCTGGTAGGTCTGCCGGAACTTTTGCGCGAATTCGCCGAATTTCGCATGTTGATGTACGGCGCATTGCTCATTGTGATGATGTTGGTCAAACCCGAAGGTCTGCTCCCATCCACCGCAACCTTGCGTGAATTTGCAGACGAAGACGAAGAAGAGGTGCCTGCATGAGTCTGCTAACCACCACCCACGTAACCAAACGCTTTGGCGGCCTGGTTGCCGTTAACGACCTGAGCATTGAGATTCCAGAAAAAAGCATCATCAGCATCATCGGGCCAAACGGCGCTGGCAAAACCACGTTTTTCAACTGCATCACCGGCTTTTACCAGGTAGACGAGGGCGACATTCTCTTCAACGGGCAAAGCATCAGCGGCCTTCCTACCAATCGCATTGCCGAGCTGGGTATTTCGCGCACCTACCAGAACATCCGTCTCTTTTCCAACATGACGGCCATCGAAAACATCCTCGTCGGGCAACACCCGCATCTGAAGACTTTCTGGGCAGAAGCCATCTTTCGCACTCCAGCCTTTCTCCGTGAAGAACGCGAAGCCTTGCAAGAGGCCAAACGGCTGCTCAACTACGTCGGATTGAGCGGCCTTGGCGACCAGGTGGCGAAAAACCTGCCCTACGGCGCTCAACGCCGCCTGGAAATTGCCCGCGCGCTGGGCAACAAACCCAAGCTCCTCCTGCTTGATGAACCAACCGCAGGCATGAACCCCAACGAAACGGCAGATATGGTGCGCTTCATCAAGGGATTGCGCGACGATTTGGGCATCACGGTCTTGATGATTGAACACGACATGCGCGTGGTGATGAGCATCAGCGAGCACATTTATGTACTCGACTTTGGCACCCTGATTGCAGAAGGCGCTCCGCAAGAAATCCAGCGCAACCCGCGCGTGATCGAGGCGTATCTGGGCCGTGGCGCTGCCAGCGGGCTGGAGCAATCCAACGACGCGGTCGCCTCCACCCTGTAGAGGAGATTCAAACTATGGCTATGCTTGAAGTCAACAACGTACATACCTACTACGGCCACATCCACGCGCTCAAAGGGATTAGCCTCACCGTAAAGAAAGGGGAAATCGTCACCCTTATCGGCTCCAACGGCGCCGGCAAAACCACCACTCTGCGCACCATCAGCGGCCTGTTGCGCCCTCGTCAAGGAAACGTGATCTTCGAAGGGGACGATATCACCAAAGTCCCCCCGCATGATCTCATCTATCGCGGCCTGGCGATGGTGCCCGAAGGGCGCGGCATCTTTGCCCGTCTGACCGTGCTCGAGAACCTGAACATGGGCGCATTCAGCCGCTCAGACAAAGACGGCATCAAAGAAGACCTGGAAAAGGTGTACACCCTCTTCCCCCGCCTCAAAGAACGCCGCTCTCAGGTAGCGGGCACCCTTTCGGGCGGGGAGCAACAGATGCTGGCGATTGGTCGGGCGCTGATGTCACGCCCCCGTATGCTCCTGCTGGACGAGCCGTCCATGGGGCTGGCCCCCATCCTGGTGGAAAGCATCTTCGAAACCATCGTGGACATCAACAAAAAAGGAACGACCGTGCTCCTGGTGGAACAAAACGCCACCATGGCGCTGGGCATCGCCCACCGTGGCTACGTCTTGCAAACCGGCGAAATCGTACTCAGCGATGACGCCAAAGCGCTGGCCGAGAACGAGATGGTGCAAAAAGCCTATCTCGGTATCGAGTAACGTCCCCCGCGAGGACGTCTTTGCATGTACCCCCGCCAGTTGGCGGGGGTATTGGCGTATAATTGCTCCAGGAGGTCCAACCATGCGCATCCTGACCGCCAAAGAAGTCGCTCAAGCTTTACCCATGTCTGAGGCCATTGAGGGCATGAAGCGCGCCTATGCAGCGCTCAGCAGCGGCGCCGGCCATGTTCCGCAGCGCACCCACTTGAAGGCCGCCTCCGGAGAGGCGCTCTTTATGCCAGCCTGGACGACAGCAACGCCGCCCGCCCTGGCCGTCAAAGCCGTAACGCTCTTCCCGGAGAACCCATCTCGGGGATTACCCCTCATCCATGCCGCTGTGCTCGTCTTCGACCCGCAAACAGGCCAGCCGCAGGCCTTGCTGGAAGGCGGTTCACTGACCGCCATCCGCACCGGAGCGGGCAGCGGCGCCGCTATTGACCTGCTCGCCCGCCCCGACAGCCGCGTGCTGGCCGTCTTTGGCGCCGGAGCGCAGGCCCGTGCCCAAATCGAAGCCGCCTGCACCGTCCGGCCTATTGAACGCATCTGGCTCTACGACCTGAAGGCAGACAAAGCCCGCCGGCTGGCCTCCGAGATCAGGGGCCGCAGCCCCGTGCCTGCCGAGGTGCGTGTGGCCTCCAGCCCGCGCCAGGCCGTGGCCGAGGCCGATGTCATCTGCACGGCCACCACCTCCACCGCTCCCGTCTTCGACGATGCCGACCTGAAAGAGGGCGTTCACATTTCGGCCATCGGCGCCTATCGCCCAGACATGCGCGAAATCCCCCCAGAAACGCTGGCACGCGCCCAGGTGTACGTCGATTCCATCCAGGCGGCGCAGCAAGAAGCGGGCGATCTGCTCTTTGCCCTGGAAAGCGGCCTACTCTCCCTGGCCGACGTTTATGAACTGGGAGATCGGATACGCGGCCTTGCGCCGGGCCGGGAATCCGCACAAGCCCTTACCGTTTTCAAATCCGTCGGCGTGGCCTGGCAAGATGCCATCGCCGCTCAGATCGCTTTGCAAAACGCCCGGCAAAACAACCTGGGCATCACCATTTCTTTTTTGGAGGAAATCTGATGAACCTTCCTGCCACAGCAGACGTTGTCGTCATTGGTGGAGGTGTGATGGGCGCCAGCACCGCCTGGCATTTGGTCAAACGGGGCGTGAAGAACGTCGTCTTGCTGGAAAAAGAAACCTTCTTCGGGCAAGGTGCAACCGGCCGCTGCGCCGGCGGCGTGCGCTACCAGTTTGCCACCGAAATCAACATCCGCCTCTCGCAGCTCAGCCTGCCAGTGCTGGAACGCTTCGCTGAAGAAACCGGCCAGCCGGCAGACTACCGCCCAATTGGCTACCTGTTCGTCCTCACCCGAGAAGAAGACCTGAAGCGTTTTCGCCATAACGTGGCCTTGCAACATCGGCTGGGCGTAGAAACCGAATGGCTCTCGGGCGACGAAGTCCGCCGTCGGCTCCCCTGGATGCAC
>WGAD01000365.1 GCA_015489255.1 Anaerolineales bacterium
CTTCACGCTCCCTCTCATTGCCGGCTTGAAAAATTTCTGAACACAACTATAACCGTAACCTGAAGGAGAAAGATACAAAATGGTTCGTATTCGTTTACGTCGTGTTGGCCGCAAAAAACAACCTTCTTACCGCATCGTAGCGGCAGATAAAGAGGCTCCCCGCGACGGGCGCTTCATTGAAATCCTGGGCTTTTACAACCCGCGCACCGAACCGGCGACCATCATCGCCAAGGAAGACCGCATTTACGACTGGATGATGAAGGGCGCCCAGCCCTCCGATTCGGTGGTCAAGGTCTTCAATCAGATCGGCTTGCTGGATCGCTACCAGCGCTTCAAGGCCGGCGAAGACCTGGAAACCCTGCTGGCAGAAGCAGAAAAAGTGCAGGCGGAACGGAACGTCAATCCCAAGACCCGACGGGACTGAACCATGAAAGCGCTGGCAGAATACATCGCCCGCGAGCTGGTGGAAAACCCGGAGGCCGTTGAGGTGCGCGAGAAATATCAACGGGGCCGCCTGCGTCTGGAGATGCGCGTTGCCAAACCGGATATGGGCCGCATCATCGGCAAGCATGGCCGGGTTGCCAATGCCATTCGTGTGCTGTTGCGCGTGGCGGGCGAGCGCCGTGGAAAACGCGTCACCCTGGACATCCTGGAGCCATAAGGCTTATGCCGCGAAAAAGGAAGCGACCAGCCCAGGCTGGAACAGGCTCGCCACAGGCTGGCGAGCCTGACTATTTGGCTGTTGGTTTTTTGCGCCGCCCGCACGGGGTGCGCGGCGAAGTGTTGATGTCGGTCTATACCGATTTCCCGGAACGTTTGCAACCGGGGGTGACCCTGTACGTTGGCGAAGATTACCGCCAAATGAGGCTGACGGGGGTGCGGCACCACAATCGTGGCTTGCTGGTGCACTTCGAGGGGCTGGAGACGCCCGAAGAGGCCGGCAGATTGCGTAATACCTGGGTCTTTGTGCGGGCAGATGACCGCCCTCCCTTGCCGGAAGGGGAGTATTACTTTCATCAGCTCCTGGGCCTGAAGGTGCAAACGGGCGATGGGACGCTTCTGGGCGTCGTCCACGAGATACTGGAGACGGGCGCCAACGATGTACTCATCGTACGCAATGAAGACGGCGCCGAAGCCCTGATCCCCTTCATCGAGCCGGTCATCGTCCGGGTCGACCTGGAAGCCGGCGAACTGGAGATCGATCCCTTGCCGGGGCTGCTGGGTAGAGAATGATGGACAAGCGCGCCTGGTTGGGGTTCAGCTTAACACGCGGTATCGGGCCGGTGCGCTTGCGGCAGTTAATTGCCCACTTTGGCGATGTGGAAACCGCCTGGCAAGCCCCAGCGGAAGCCTTGCGCAACGCCGGGTTGAGTGCCCGTTGGCTGAACAATTTGTTGCAAGTGCGCCGTCAGGTAGACCTGGGCGCCCTGCTGGATGCTTACGCAGCCCGTGGCATTACCTTGCTGACCTGGGAAGACGAGGAATACCCTCAACGTTTAAAAACGCTGGACATCGCTCCGCCGGTGCTCTTTGTCCGTGGGCGTTTCCAGCCGCAGGATTTTTGGGCCGTGGCGATTGTGGGCACCCGCCGGATGACGGCTTACGGACGCCAGGCCGCCGACGAACTGGCGCGGACGCTGGCCCGACAAGGCGTGACGGTGGTCAGCGGGCTGGCGCGCGGGGTGGATACGGTAGCCCATCGGGCGGCGCTGGCCGCCGGCGGGCGAACGATCGCGGTGCTGGGTTCCGGGGTGGACGTCATTTACCCGCCCGAAAACCGCGACCTGGCGGAGAGAATGATGGAACGAGGCGCCGTGGTCAGCGACTACCCCCCCGGGACGAAGCCGGAAAGCGCCAATTTCCCGCCGCGCAATCGACTGATCGCCGGGTTGGCGCAGGCGGTGGTGGTGGTCGAGGCCGGCCGCGAGAGCGGGGCGCTCATCACGGCGGAGTTTGCCGCCGAACAAGGCCGTGAAGTTTTCGCCATCCCGGGCAATATTTATGCGCCCCAAAGCCGGGGCACAAACTGGCTCATTCGCCAGGGGGCGCATCCCTTGCTTTCGCCCCGCGACGTGCTGGAGGCCCTGAATTTGGACCACCTTTTGCAGCGGCAGGCCGTGCAAAAGGCGGCCCCCGCTACCGCGGTGGAAGAGCGCTTGCTGGCCTTGTTGCGCCAGGAACCGCTGTCCATCGATGAATTGGTGCGCCGCAGCGGTTTGCCCACCGGGCAGGTTTCGGCGGCCTTGACGGTGATGGAACTGAAAGGATTGGTGCGGCAAATTGCGCCAATGCGATATGTTGCCGCATGAAGGAGACAAGCCATGAGTTTTGAGCATGGGTACGCGGTCATTATGGCGGGCGGTGGCGGCACGCGGCTGTGGCCTGTGTCGCGGCGCGCCCGGCCCAAGCAGATGCTGCCGTTGCTGGAAGAACGTTCTCTCTTTCAGGCGACGGTGGAGCGCGTGACCGCGGTTTTGCCCCCAGAGCACATCTATGTGGTGACGATTGCCGAGCAGGCAGCGGCCTTGCGCCAGCAGGTGCCGGATATCCCGCCGGAAAATTTCCTGCTTGAACCGATGCCGCGCGGCACGGCCTCCGTCATCGGCCTGGCTGCTATAGCCTTGCAACAGCGCGACCCGGAAGCGGTGATGTACGTCTTGCCCTCGGATCATTACATCCGTAACCAGGACCTCTTTCATATGTTGTTGTACGTGGCAACGGACATCGCCAACCAGGGCTACCTGGTGACCCTGGGCATTACGCCCACCTATCCGGCTACAGCCTATGGTTACATTGAGCGCGGAGAGCGGTTGCCGCAGAATTTCTTGTATCCGGTCTATCGGGTGCGGCGTTTTAAAGAAAAACCTTCGGTTGAAAAGGCGCGCCAGATGCTACGCCAGGGAAATTACGACTGGAATTCCGGCATGTTCATCTGGCGGGCAGACCAGATCTTGCGGGCTATGGCCCAACACATGCCCGACTTGAAAACCGCCCTGGACGAAATCGCTGCCGCCTGGGACACTCCTCAGCGGGAGGACGTGGTTTTGCAGGTTTGGCCGCAATTGAAAAACGAAACCATCGATTACGGTATCATGGAACATGCCGGGCAAGTGGCCGTGTTGCCAGCCAGCGGGCTGGAGTGGAGCGACGTTGGTTCGTGGAACTCCCTCTTCGATGTTTTGATCCCGGATGCCGACGGAAACATCGTCTTCGGCAGCCAGCACCTGGGGCTGGAAACGTACAATTCCCTGGTGTACAGCAACGGCGACAAGCGGCTGGTGGTGACGATCGGCGTGGAAGACTTGATCATCGTCGAAGATGGCGACGTATTGCTCATTTGCCACAAGGACGACGCCCAAAAAGTGCGCGATGTCGTTGACGAATTGAAAACACGCCATCAAACGCAGTATCTTTGATGGCTGGAGGACGTATGGAAGCCTATTGCATGAAATGTAAAACCAAGCGCGAGATGGCCGATCCGGAAGCCACCTTCAACGCCGCCGGTGCGCCAGTGACGCGAGGCGTTTGCCCGGTTTGCGGAACGAAGATGTATCGCACAGGCCGGACCCCGGCCCACGAAGGGTTGATCCCCCCGCCGCGCAAGCCGCGCAAATCGCGCCGCAAGAAGAGCGGCAAACTGGTGATTGTGGAATCTCCGGCCAAAGCGCGCACGGTTGGCCGTTACCTGGGCAAGGGATACACGGTTAAGGCCTCGGTGGGGCATGTGCGCGACCTGTTACGCTCGCGGCTTTCGGTAGATGTGGAAAACGACTTCAAACCCCAGTATCGCGTCCCCAATGAAAAACGTCCTGTCGTCAAGGAATTGAAGAAACTGGCGGCCCAGGCCGAAAAAGTGTACCTGGCAACCGACCCGGACCGGGAGGGCGAGGCTATCGCCTGGCATTTGCTCGAGGCCGCCGAGATCGAACCGGAGCGTGCCGAGCGCGTCACCTTTCATGAGATCACCAAACCGGCCATCGAGGCGGCCTTTGCCCAGCCACGTGAGATAGATATGCACCTCGTCAACGCCCAGCAGGCGCGCCGCATTCTCGATCGGCTGGTGGGGTACAACTTGAGTCCGATCCTGTGGGAAAAGGTGCGTGGACGCTTGTCTGCCGGGCGGGTGCAGTCGGTGGCCCTGCGCATGATCGTAGAGCGGGAGGAGGAAATCCAAGCCTTTGAACCGCGCGAGTACTGGACGCTGGCCGCCCGTTTGCAGCCGGAGGGGCTGCAGGAAAGTTACGTCGCCCGCCTGGTGCAAATGGATGGCAAAACGCCGGAATTTGCCAGCGAAGAAGAGGTACGTCCTGCAGCAGCGGATATGGAAGCGGCGGAATACCGTGTGCAGCGGGTGCGGCGCGGCAAACGGCAGCGGCGGGCGCCGGCGCCCTTTACCACCAGCACCCTGCAGCAAGATGCCTCGCGCCGACTGGGGTTCACCGCCCGCCGCACCATGGCGGTGGCGCAATCTTTGTATGAGGGCGTTAACCTGGGTGAAGGCGGCCCAACCGGCTTGATCACCTATATGCGCACGGATTCGACCAACGTCTCCCGCCTGGCTCAGGCAGAGGCCCGCGAATACATCGCCAAACGACATGGGGAATCTTTCCTGCCGGAGAAACCGCCGGTGTACAAGACACGCGCCGCCGCCGCGCAGGAAGCGCACGAAGCCATCCGCCCGACCTCGGTCTGGCGCACGCCGGAAAGCCTGAAAGCCTACCTGGATCGCAGCCAGTTCCGGCTGTATCAGCTCATCTGGCGGCGATTTGTGGCCTCGCAGATGCGGGCTGCTCTGTATAGCACCCTGCGGGTAGATGTTGAAGGGCGCTCAGCCGAGCACCGTTACCTGTTGCGGGCCAGCGGCTCTGTGTTACAATTCCCTGGTTTTCTGGTGATTTATGAAATCCGCGTGGAAAATGGCGAAAACAACGAAGAAAACGTGCAAATTCCGGCTGGCATCGTCGAGGGGCAGGCTCAACGATTGCTGGAAGTATTGCCAGAACAGCATTTTACGCAGCCACCGCCTCGCTATTCCGATGCCACGCTGGTGCAGGCGCTGGAGGAAAAAGGCATTGGCCGCCCTTCGACCTATGCCCCCATTCTCTCCACTTTGCAGCAACGGGGGTATGTGCGCCGGGAAAACAAGCGCCTGGTGCCGACGGAAACCGGTCTGCTGGTGAATGAATTGCTGGTGCAATATTTCCCCGATATCGTGGATACGCAGTTTACCGCCCAAATGGAACGGCAACTGGATCGGGTGGCCAGCGGCGAGCTGGACTGGGTGCAGGTCTTGCGCGATTTTTACGGCCCTTTTAGCCAAGAGCTGGAAAAGGCGCGCGCGGAAATGCCGGAACGCAAGCAAGGGCCGGAGCCCATTGGCCGCGCATGCCCCCAATGCGGGCACGATCTGGTGTTGCGCTATGGCCGCTACGGGAAGTTCATCTCCTGTTCCAATTTTCCGACCTGCCGCTACACCGAGCCTTACCTGGAAAAAATTGGCGTCCGGTGTCCGCAAGATGGCGGCGAGATCGTCCAGCGTCGCACGCGCAAAGGGCGCATCTTCTACGGGTGCGCCAACTACCCAAAGTGCGACTTTACCTCCTGGGCACGGCCTTTGCCGCAGCCCTGTCCTGCCTGCGGCGGCTTGCTGGTGATTGCCAACAAACGGCAGGCGCGATGTACGGCCTGTGAAGAAACTTTCCCGCTCAACGAATTTGTTAATGAAGAAGAGTGATCTGGCGGGCGCTGGCAAATTGCCGCGCCCGATTTCTTTTGTATAATAGAGCAAGATCAAGCCTCGCGGCGCCGAAAGGAGCAATCTGGAAGATGAACACCATTTTAGCGAAACTGAAAGACCCGGGAAAGGCCGCCCTGGTGGCAGGCCTGGTGGGCCTGGCCCTCGGCTTGTTGTGGGCCTGGGTGATCCAGCCGGTTGAATTTGTGGATGCAACACCGGTTTACTTGCGAGCCGATCTACAGGAAGATTACCTGCGGATGACGATTGATTCTTTTGCAGTAAATGGCGACCTGGGGCTGGCGTTGCAACGTTGGGATAACCTGGGAGCGGCAGCCGTCCAACACTTGCAGACGATTGAGATGAACCCCGGCGCGCAAGACCCGGCCATGATCCTGGCCTTTAAGCAGCTGGTGGAAGCCAACCGTTCGCTAGAGGCGCCCGCCGCGGCGGACGAAGGGGGAGGAAAATCCAAAACCTGGCTGCTGCTTGGTTTGGTGGTCGGGATCATTGCGGTGATTGGCGTCGGGTATTTTGGCATCCGCTTGTTGCGCCCCTCTATTAGCAAGAGCTCCAAGCGGACGGCAGCCCAGATCGCTGCGGAGCGCAGCAAAAATGTGGAAGTGGTCGATTACGAAGCTGCCGGACAAACGCCGCCGATGTCACAGTTTGTGACGACCTATGTGTTCGGCGACAACCTGTTCGATGATTCCTTCAGCGTAGAAGCGGCCAATGGCGAATTCTTGGGCGAATGCGGCGTGGGGATTTCCGAAACGATCGGCGTCGGCATGGAAGACAAACACGTGGCAGCTTTTGAGGTCTGGCTGTTCGACAAAAACGACATTCAGACCGTGACCAAGGTGGTGATGAGCGAGCATTTGTTCAACGACGAAGCCGCCCGCCAGCGCCTGGCAGAAAAAGGCGAGCCGGTGCTGGCCGCCCCCAAGAAACAGATCACGCTCGAAACGGCCACCCTGCGCATTGTGGCTACCATCGTTGAGATGGGGTACGGGCAAGGCGCATTGCCGCCGAACAGTTACTTTGAGCATATGACGGTCGAACTGGCCGTCTGGAAGACGGGCGATCCGCCGGCTGCGCAGGTCCTTTCCTGACGAAAGCAAGTTGACGGACGCTGCGGCGGCCCAAACGCAAAGAAGCGCGGCCTTCCACCCGCGCTTCTTTGCGTCCTGCGGGAAGATCATTCGATCTTCAATATCTTCAAACGGATCAGACCGCCGGGGGTGTGGGCTTCCACCACATCGCCAACGCGGTGATCGAGCAGCGCGCGCCCGATGGGCGATTCGTTGGAAATGCGTCCTTGCGAAGGGTCGGCCTCTTTGGCGCCTACGATGTGGTAGGTCTCTGGCTCGAAACCTTCTTCCTGGATGGTGACCGTATCGCCCACGGAGACGATGTCTTTGTTCTGGTCGGTTTTTTCGACGATGATGGCGTTGGCCAGCAGATATTCCAGTTCCTGAATGCGCCCCTCAAGGAAGGCCTGATCCTCTTTGGCTTTGTGGTAATCGGCGTTTTCGGAAAGGTCTCCCATCTGAATGGCGGAGCGCAGCCGGGCGGCCAGCTCCTGGCGTTTGGGGCCTTTCAGCTCCTCCAGTTCAGCTCTCAGTCTTTCCGCCCCTTCGGCGGTGAGATAGACAGGTTTTCCCATTCCGTTCTCCTATGGTTTGATGAAAGGATCGAACAAGCGTTGGTGTTCTTCGACGGCATACCGATCGGTCATGCCGGCGATGTAATCGCAAATCGTGCGTTCCAGGCTGCGGATATCCAGCAGCTTTTGGACGTGCGTGGGCAGGGTGGCAGGTTCTTTATGATAGGCATGGAACAAATCGGAAATAATTTGCTCGGCTTTGACGGCCATCCGCACGACCCGGTAATGGCGGTACATGTTTTTGTACAGAAAATCTTTCAGTTCGCGGTGGCGGCGGTGCATATCCTCGCTAAAGCCGATGACGTTGTGCGGCAGTTGCTGGATGTCTAGCGGCGACTGCGCCCCGCTGTCGCGGATGCGGCGATCGGTGCTCTCGACCACGTCGCTAACCAGCAGGCCGACCAGGTGGCGGATCATGCGGTGCCGATCCATTTCGTGCAGTGTGGGGCCGCGCCAGCCAAAGGTTTCGGTCAGGATCTCCCAGATCTCAATCCCGCGCAGCATTTCCGGCGTTACGATGCCGGAACGCAGCCCGTCGTCCAGGTCGTGGGTGGTGTAGGCCAGTTCATCGGCCACGTTGGCGATCTGGGTTTCCAGGTTGCCGCGTAATTCGGGGTTGAAGCCGCGCGCGTCGGAAACATCGTATTCCGATTCGTGCTTGACGATGCCCTCGCGCACTTCCCACGTCAGGTTCAGGCCGGGGAATTCCGGGTAGCGTTGCTCCAGCTTGGTGACGATGCGAAAAGATTGCTTATTGTGATCGAAGCCGCCGTAGTCTTTCATCAGGCGGTGGAGGGCAACCTCGCCAGAATGGCCGAAGGGTGGGTGGCCGAGGTCGTGGGCCAGGCAGATGGCCTCCACCAGGTCTTCGTTGGCGCCGAGGGCGCGGGCAATGGTGCGCCCAATTTGCGCGACTTCCAGGGTGTGGGTCAGGCGGGTGCGGAAATAATCCCCTTCGTAATTGATGAAGACCTGGGTTTTGTATTCCAGGCGGCGAAAAGCCGTTGTGTGCAAAATGCGGTCACGATCGCGCTGGAAAGAGGTGCGGTAAGACGGCTCGTTGTCCAGGTATTCGCGCCCTTTAGAATTGCGGCTGCGCATCCCATAGGGCGCCAGGGAACGGTCTTCCAGTTCCTCCAGTTTCTTGCGGTCAAAGAACATGGTTTTTCTCCTGAGAAGACAACGGGAACTCTGCGAGTCCCCGTTGTCGCTCGGTGGTAGGGCGGGTGGGGCTCGAACCCACACGGTTTTCACCGGCAGATTTTAAGTCTGCTGCGTCTGCCAATTCCGCCACCGCCCCAGTGCGATTGGGTATTATTCTACACTAAGCGTTCTCAGCGTCAAGAGCCTGGGCGCGCCGGAAACGGTCTTGCCGGGCAAAAGGAGCATAGAAGAGCAGTACATTCAACACGGCCAACGCTTCCACGTAAGGCAGGTACCAGGGCCAGGGAGGCAGCAAGTCGAGCAGGCTGGGGGTGGTGAGCTTGCGGTTGATGAAAAGGTAGTTGCTGCCAACTTGCAGGTTGATGAAGAAAACGAAGACGGCATACACGTTGCCCCAGAGGATCACGCGGCGCACATCCTGCCACTGCGGGCGAAAGCCTTCGACCAGCGTCATATACAGGGCCGAGATGACGATCAACCCGTGGGACAGAAACATGGCGAAGAAACGGTAATGCGGAAAAGAATAAGCGCCCAGGTCGGGGGTGGCCAGGGTTTGCAGCGCGCCGCCAGCGCCCAACAGATAGACAAAGGGGTACACGCGCCGATCTTTGCGGATCAGCATCCAGCCGCCCAGCCAGACCATGACCGTGCACAGATGGAAAGGCAGCATAGTTTCCAGGTACCACAACCCGCTGCGCCAGTGCCACCAATGCCAGAGGATTTCATTGCCCCACAAGAGCGCTGCCATGCTATAGCGCAAGGCGCGACGGGTGCGCGGGCCGCCGCGGCGGCCCAGGACGATGATCGCTGCGCCGAAGAAGGCCACGAATGCCAGTGCGCTCCAATGCAGCGGCCCAAAAAGCTGAAAAGGGACGCCGTGAAAGTCGGCGGCGAAAAACTCAGACATCGCGCAACTTCTCCAACACGCTGGGTACTTTGTCTTCCATGTTTTGTTCGCGGTCGGTGCGGGTGGCAAACTTGGCGACGGTGTAAATGCGGGGCGCGCCCATGTCGTGGAGGCGTTCATGGCAGGCGCGGATGACGGCGGCCACCTCATCCCATTCCCCCTCGACGTTGGTGCCGTTGGCGTGCAGTTCGTATTTCAGCCCGCTGGCGCGGATGATTTTTTCGCATTCGGCCACATAGGACGAAAGCGAAACGCCCACGCCGATGGGAACGATAGCAAACTCGGCAATGGTTTTCATCGTTTTCTCCTTATTTTGCACTTCAGGCGGTGCCAAATTGCCGGTCGCCGGCATCCCCCAACCCGGGGAGAATGTAGCCGTTTTCATTCAGCCGCTCGTCCACGGCGGCGACGTGGATGGGGATGTCCGGGTGGGCTTGTTGCATGGCAGCGATGCCCTCCGGCGCGGCGATCAACCCAACGAATTTGATGCGTTCTACCCCCCAGCGTTTGAGGATGTCGGCGGTGGCCACTGCGGAGCCGCCGGTTGCCAGCATGGGGTCCAGGATCAGGCATACGGAAACGGTGGGCGCTATCGGCAGTTTGTTGTAATATTCCACCGGGCGCAACGTGCGCTCGTCGCGGTAGAGGCCAATGTGCCAGACTTCGGCGGAGGGCATCAGCTCCCAAACGCCTTCCACCATGCCGAGACCGGCGCGCAAAATGGGCACCAGGCCGATCTTTTCGCGCAGTTCGTATCCCGAGGCGGGGGCAAGCGGGGTTTCCGTCTCCAGCGGGCGCAAGGCCAGGTCGGCGGTTGCTTCGTAGGTCAACAGGGCGGCGATTTCGCGCACCAGTTCGCGGAATTTTTTCGGTTTGGTGGTCTTGTCGCGCAGTTTGGTCAGCTTGTGCGCCACCAGCGGGTGACGCGAGGAAAACACGTTGTCCATTGCGGCCTCCTGTTGGGGGGGTGAGGTTTGCGAAATTATAATGGGAAATGCCAGTCCGCGTTGTCCGGACGGATGGAACTATTTTCTTCAGGTAGAATCGAGGCCAATCTATTTTGCACAAGGAGGCAGAAATGAAATATCGTCGCTTGGGGCGCGCGGGCGTGCGCGTTTCGGTCATCGGGTTGGGTACCAATCGTTTTGGCGGCAAGGTAGGGCAGAAAGAAGTGAACGACATCGTGGCCGCGGCCCTGGATCTGGGCGTCAATTTCATCGATACGGCGGATGTGTACACGGGTGGCGAGTCGGAACGAACGCTGGGCGTTGCGCTGAAGGGCCGCTGGGACCGGGTGGTGCTGGCGACCAAGTTCTATTTCCCCACCGGAGAAGGCCCCAATGACCGTGGTGCCTCGCGCTATCATCTGATGAACGCGGTTGAGGCCAGCCTGCAACGGCTGGGCACAGACCACATTGACCTGTATTACCTCCACCGTTGGGATGCCGAGACGCCGATCGAAGAAACGCTGCGCGCACTGGATGATTTGGTGCGCGCGGGCAAACTGCGTTACATTGGCGCTTCGGCTTTTGCCGCCTGGCAGCTGGCGCAGGCCAATCTGCTGGCTGAACTGCGTGGCTGGACGGCATTTGCTGCTTTGCAGTCACATTATCATATGTTAGAACGCGAGGTGGAGCGCGAGGTTTTGCCGTATTGCGCTGCGCATGGCGTGGGGTTCGTGCCCTATTTCCCCCTGGCTGGTGGTTTTCTCACCGGAAAATACCGTCGCAATGCGCCGATCGATCCCTCCTGGCGCGGGGCGGAGAGCAATTACGTCAAAGGGTATATGACGGAGGCCAATTTCAACCGTCTGGAGGCGCTGGAATCCTGGGCGCGTGAACGCGATCGCAGCCTGGTGGAACTGGCCGAGGCCTGGCTGCTGGCGCAGCCGGCGGTTTGCTCGGTGATCGCCGGTGTCACCCGACTGGAGCAATTGCAGGCCAACGTGCGGGCCGCCGAGTGGGAATTGTCGGCAGAGGAGGTGGAGGCCCTCAACCGCATCCTGACCGCTGCGGCGGATTGAGGCTGGCGAAGGCCTCTCTCAGCGACCGGCGAGCATCTCCTCGCTGACCTCGTCCAGCCGCAGGCTGACGATCTGGCTGACGGAGTCACGCCCCATGGTGACGCCATAGATCACATCGGCAGCCTGAACGGTGTTACGGTTGTGCGTGATGATGACAAACTGCGTCTCCTGGCTGAGTTCTTCCAGCAGGTCGCGGAAACGTCCGACGTTGGCTTCGTCGAGCATGGCGTCCACTTCGTCCATGACGCAGAGCGGGGTGGGCGAAACCTCGATGAGCGCAAAGACCAGGGCGATGGCCGTCAGGCTGCGTTCGCCGCCGGAGAGAAGCGCCAGCCCCTGGCGGCGGCGACCGGGCAGGCGGGCTTCGATCTCCACGCCGGTTTCGGTCAGGTTGTCCGGGTCGGTGAGGATCAGGCGGGCGGAGCCGCCGCCGAACAGTCGCTGGAAGATGGCGCTAAAGCTGCGCGAGACGGCCTGGTAAG
>WGAD01000366.1 GCA_015489255.1 Anaerolineales bacterium
CGGAGATGTGTATAAGAGACAGGTAGATGTAGTTTTCCCACATGGGGACGACTCGGTCGTAACCGTAGCTGTGCGTGCAATAGGTTTGCAAAATCAGACGGCCATCTACGCACACCGCAGCCAGGCCGTTGCGGTCGGGAGTGTTGGGCAGAGTGCCCCACAAAAGCAGGGCCTCGCTGCCAGGCCGCAGGCGGATCAGGTCGCCATATTCGTACCCCCAATAATTCGTCGGGTTCGAAAGCATGATGCCTTCGTTGGGCGTGTGATGAATGGGGTGATCGGCGTTGAGCGGCGCAAGCACCTGATCGTTGGTGGAAGGCTGCGGCCAGTCTTCCTGGAACTCTACCCCGCAGCGCGAAAAGATCCGCTCGATCTTCCCGCGCCAGATGGCATCTATATCCCAGTTTTCGATGATGACGGCGCTCCCTGCGGCCAGCGCATCGTCCAGGTATTCGTAAAATTCGCCCGAAACCGCCGTATGGGCTTCCTGGGCCGAGATGATCAGATCCCAGGAGCCGCCACCCGGCGCGCCGGCCACCAGCTGGGTTTTGAAGCGCCCCAGCGCATCCCCTACATAGACATACGACACTCCCAGCCCATCCAGCGCGTCGGCCAGGTAAGGTTTGACGTCCGTCGCCGCGATCATGTCTTCGTACACCAGGATCTGCGCCGATCGCATCCAGGTTTCAAAGTCGGGCAAAGAGGCCGTGGGCGTGGCCGCTGGCAAAGGGATGGGCGTCGGCGGCGCAACCGCTGGCGGCGTCGGCGTGGGAGCTGCCGCCTCGTTGCTGGACGCCGTCGGCTGCGCTTGCAGCGTCGCCTGTACAGCAAGGGCCACCTGGGTGGCCTGCTGGGCCGTGTCATCCGGCGTGGGTTCGGCAACCGGCGCCCAACCGGGCAGGCTGCAAGCCAGCCCCAGCAGGGCGAGGGCCAAAAACACCCCACCCAAACGCCAGCGGACGATCGTTTTGTTCGTCATTCTCCTTCTCCTTTCCGGCGCCCAGGCAACGCGCCGCGAGGGACAACCGTCTCTGCTATCTTATCATAGCATCACGTCCTGGCGCAGCCCCCGGCTCACGACCGCGGAGGCAAGAGCGCGCCCATTTGACAGAAAAAGGTTTCCCCATTTCCTGGTGCGCCCGCCCGGCCCATGCAACCTTTTTGACATTCTGACCGCTTGCGACTAAAATGAATTATCTTTTCATTTCATTTCTTTTGACTTTCTTAAAGAAGTCTGAGGAGCACACGTGAGCAGCAAATGGCCTGAAAAATACGTCATTGGTCTAACGGGCAACATTGCAACTGGCAAGAGCGTTGTCCGCAAAATGTTGGAGCACCTGGGAGCCTATGGCATCGATGCCGACGCCCTGGCCCACCGCGCCATCGCGCGGGGCGCGCCCGGCTACCAGCCGGTGATCGACACCTTTGGCAAGTGGATCCTGCGCCCAGACGGCGAGATCGACCGCGCCAAACTGGGGCGGCTGGTCTTTGCCGATGCCGAAGCCATGGCTCAGCTGGAAGACATCGTCCACCCGCTGGTCAGGCAGGCCATCGATCTGATGATCAAGCGCGCCAGCCAGAAGGTCATCGTCATCGAGGCCATCAAATTGCTCGAAGGCGAGCTGAAAAACCTGGTCGATACCGTCTGGGTCACCTATGCACCGCCGAATGTGCAGCTGAAACGCCTGGTGGAAAAACGAGAAATGAGCGCCGAAGACGCCCGGCAACGCATTGCCGCCCAGGGCGCCCAGCAAGAAAAAACCATCCGCGCCAACGTGGTCATTCGCAACGATGGCTCCTTTGCAGATACCTGGAAGCAGGTGCTCTCCGCCTGGAAACAGATCCAACCCGACGACCAGGAAACCACCGGCCCGGTGGTGCTCAAAGAAGGCAGCCGCGATACGTTCAGCATCGCCCGCGGGCGGCCCAAACAATCCCAGGCCATTGCCGATTTCATCACATCGGCCAGCCAGGGTGCAAAAACCGTCACCATCGACGATGTGATGGAAGCCTTTGGCGAAAAAGCCTTTTTGCTGCTGATGGACGGTGACCAGATCAAAGGCCTGGCCGCCTGGCAGGTGGAAAATCTGGTCTCTCGCACCACCGAGTTCTATCTGGCCGCCGATGTCAACCCGGAAGCCGCCATGCAAACCCTGCTGCCGGAGATTGAGAAAGCCTCCCGCGACCTGCAATGTGAGGCCTCCCTGCTCTTCCTGCCTCCGGCCCTAAAGGCACACAAGGCCGTGCTGGAAAAACTGGGGTACCGGCAAACGACGTCAGATTCCCTGGGCATTCAGGCCTGGGAAGATGCCGCTCGCGAATCGCAGCCGCCCGGCACGGTAATGTTCTTCAAACAGCTCCGGCAGGATCGCATTTTACGCCCCATCTAAACCACCGGTGACCGAATTTCTGGCCAATCTCCTGTTCGTCTTTCAGCGCTTCACCTGGCTGAGCCTGCTCGATATCCTGCTGGTGACGGCGATCTTCTTTGGCCTGCTGTATCTGCTGCGCGATACGCAGGCCATGCTTTTGTTGCGCGGCATCTTGCTCGTTGGGCTGGTCGTCGCCGCCATGACCAACGTCTTCAATCTGCCGGCTTTCACCTGGCTGGTGAACACCACTCTGCCAGCCCTTTTGCTCGCCATCCCCGTCATCTTCGCCCCCGAAATCCGCCGCGCCCTGGAACGCCTGGGGCGGGCCAACGTGCTCTGGCCGCTCAGCAGCAACGCCCCCCACCCACTGGAAACCACCATTTACCACCTGGTCAACGCTTGCGAGCGGCTTTCCGCCCGCAAGCATGGCGCGCTGATCGTCCTGCAACGGCTGGACAACCTGGATGAATACGCCTCCACCGGCGTGCTGCTCAACGCCCAGGTGACACCGGAGCTCTTGCTGCAAATCTTCTACCCCAACACCCCCCTGCACGATGGCGCCGTCTTGATCTACGGCGACCGCATCCGCGCCGCCGCCTGTGTGATGCCCCTTTCCGCCAGCGGCATCCTGGCCGCCTCGCCCGAGCGCCAAATGGGTTTGCGCCACCGCGCCGCGCTCGGCATCGCCGAAGCCAGTGACGCCGTCGCCGTTGTCGTTTCGGAAGAAACGGGCAGCATCTCCATCG
>WGAD01000367.1 GCA_015489255.1 Anaerolineales bacterium
AGATGTGTATAAGAGACAGCAACAGGAGGAAGACCCTCACCGCATACACTTTTTTGTAGCGCTGCACGACGACGAACTCAAAGAGCGTTGGCGGCTGGCTGATCATTGTCCAGGCTCCGGCTGTGTTAAAATTTTCACGCCTCCAAATGATACAAAAAATGCTGAGGTTTTTGATTATATCTTAATCTTATTTTCACATAAGGAGTCTCCATGCCCACCCCCTATCGGCTTGCTTTTCTTGGATTTGGCAACGTTGGCCGCGCTCTGGCGCACCTGCTGGAAGACAAACGCGCCGAACTGGAAAGCCAATATGGCATCACCTTCCAGGTGACCGGCATTGCCACAGGTCGCCATGGACGGGTCATCTCCCCCGAGGGGCTGGATGCACGCGCCGCAGCGCAGCGACTGGCCGCCGGCGGCCACCTGGACGCCCTGCCCGGCCTCCACCCCGCAAGCGCGCTGGAATTCATCCACCAGTGCCCGGCAGATGTCTTGTTCGAAAACACCCCCGTCAACCACGCCAGCGGCCAGCCGGCCATTGAACACATTCGCGCCGCCCTCTCCCGGGGGATGCACGTTTGCACGGCCAACAAAGGCCCCGTCGTGCACGCCTGGCGCGAGCTGCAAGCCCTGGCCGCGGAAAACGGCGTCCGCTTCTTCCACGAATCTACCGTGATGGATGGCGCGCCGATCTTTTCGCTCTTCCGCGCCGCCATCCCGGCAGCGCGCCTAAACGCCTTTCATGGCGTGCTGAATTCCACCACCAATCTGATCCTGACGCGCATGGAAAGCGGCGAATCCTTCACCGAGGCCGTCCGCTACGCTCAGGAGATCGGCCTGGCCGAAACCGACCCCTCCGGTGATGTAGACGGCTGGGACGCGGCCATCAAGGTCGCAGCCCTGATCACTGTGCTGATGGATACCCCCTTCACCCCGCAGCAAGTGGAAAGGCAGGGCATCCGCCACATCACACCGGAAATGGTCGCCGAAGGCTTGCAAGCAGGCTACCGCTACAAACTCGTCTGCCGCGCAAAGCGCACCCCAACGGGGATCCACGCCAGCGTTGCCCCCGAAAAAGTGCCTGCCAGCTCGCCCATGTATCCCATCGCCGGTTCAACCTCCATCATCACCTTTCAAACAGACGTCCTCGGCGACCTGACCCTGATAGAAAAAGACCCCGGGCCGCAAACCACGGCTTACGGCTTGCTGGCCGACTTCATCAACGCTGTTCGTCAACCTGCGGCTTAGGAGGACGTTCACCGTAATATTGATAGTAGCGCACTTCAATCGCCCCATTGTACAGTTTGCGCACCCGATCAGGACGGGCGCGCTTGAAGTAATCTGGGAATTTCTTATCCGCCGTGATGACGTACACCGACCACCCTTTCTTCTTGCGGAACATCTTGTTCAGGGTGATGTAAATCTGGTTCATTTGCTGGTAGTCTCCCAGTTTCATGCCATACGGCGGATTGGTGATGACGATGCCGTATTGTCGGTCGATCCACACATCGTGAACGTCCTTTTGGGCGAAAGAAATGTCCTCCCCCACGCCAGCCGCCTTTGCATTCAGGCGGCTGGCCCGTATCGCCTGCGGGTCCACATCGTAGCCCTGGATCTGCATCTGCCCGGCGGGGAGAATGGCCGCCCGCGCCGCCTCCCGGGCTTCGTCCCAGTGCCGACGGGGGATCGCCGGCCACAATTCAGCGGCAAAGCTGCGGTTCAACCCGGGCGCAATGTTGCGCCCAAGCAAAGCGGCTTCAATCAATATCGTTCCCGAACCGCACATGGGGTCCAGCAGCAAGCGATCTGGCTGCCAAAAGCTGAGCTGCACCAGCCCAGCAGCCATCGTCTCCTTCAAAGGCGCTTTCACCGCCTGGCGCCGATAGCCCCGTTTGTGCAAACCGCTGCCCGAGGTGTCCAGCGTCAGCGTAGCCACATCTTTGCGCAACGCCACCTGCACCGTGTAGGTTTCACCCGATTCAGGCAGCCATTGCAATCCGTAGGCTGCCTTCAACCGTTCGACGATCGCCTTTTTGACGATCGCCTGACAGGCCCGCACGCTCCCCAACGCAGATTTGACCGATTTCCCCAGCACGGGGAAGCGCCCCTCGCGCGGAATCCAGTCTTCCCAGGGCAGGGCGCGCGTGCGCTCGAACAATTCATCAAAAGTGAGGGCCGGGAACGCCCCCATCTTGAGCAGTACCCGATCGGCGGAGCGCAGCCACAGGTTCAGGCGCGGAATGTCCGCGACCTCGGCGGCGATCTCCACCCGCCCATCGCTAACGGCGATCTCCCGATAGCCCAAGGCCAGCGCCTCCCGCTTGACGACCGCTTCCAGGCCAAAGGTGCAAATTGCCAGCAATTGCACCCGGCTCATTGTTTTCTCCACAAACCGACGGCAAGATTGAACTTCATGCAGTCATTATACTGCCTTCGGGTACAATACTCAGCAAAGGAAAACCTATGCCCGATCGTGATGTCTTCATCCTTTCCGCCGTTCGCACGCCCATCGGCGTTGGCAAGCCAGAAAAAGGCGACCTCTGGCCTTTGCAGCCGGTCGATCTGGCCGCCCGTGTGATGCGCGCCGCCATCCAGCGCGCGGGTCTGCGCCCCGACAAAGTGGACGACGTCATCTGGGGCGTGGTCACTCCGGTAGGCGATCAGGGCGCCAACCTGGCGCGGCTGGCCCTGCTCAAAGCCGGGCTGCCGCCCTCCGTCCCCGGCGTCACACTCAACCGCATGTGTGGCAGCAGCCAGCAGGCCATCCACTTCGGCGCTCAGGCCATCCTGGCAGAAGATATGGACCTGACCCTGGTCGGCGGCTCGGAGATGATGTCTCACCAGCCGCTGGGGGCCGATTACCCCGCCCAATGGCCCGAGGTCGGCTACCCCCTCATCCACCAGGGGTTGAGCGCCGAAGCCATCGCCGAGCGCTGGGGGTTGACCCGCGCCGAGCTGGATGACTTCGCCGCCGAAAGCCACCGCCGGGCTGGCCGCGCAGCTGCCGAAGGCCGCCTGGAAGCACAAATTTTGCCCATTGAACGGCCCGATGGCCGCCTGGTACAACAGGACCAAGGGGTGCGCTATCCGCCCGACCACGAAAAAATGGCCCAATTGAAGCCCGTCTTCAAGGAAGACGGGGTCATCACCGCGGGCAACGCCTCGCAAATCAGCGACGGCGCCGCCGCCCTGGTGCTGGCCTCGCCCGACGCCGTGGGCCGTTACAACCTGATGCCCCGCGCCCGCATCCTGACGCGCGTCGTCATC
>WGAD01000368.1 GCA_015489255.1 Anaerolineales bacterium
CGTCAGGATCACGCCATCCATGCGGGTGCGCAAGATGGCCTCCAGCGCCATCTCCAATTGGGACGGCGCCAGGTCGGGCGAAAGTTTGACCAAAATGGGCACCCGTCTGCCGGTCCGGCCCGCTCGCCGGGCGTGCAAAGCGCCCAGCAGGGCTTCCAGGGCGGCGCGGTGTTGCAGATCGCGCAGGCCCAGCGTATTGGGCGAGGAGACATTGACCGCAATGTAATCGGCCAACCCGGCAAAGCGATCGAAGAGCGCCAGGTAATCCTGAACGGCGGTTTCGTTGGGCGTCTCTTTATTTTTGCCGATGTTGACGCCCAGCACCAGGCCGGGCGGAGGCGGCCAACGTCGCAGGCGCGCGGCCAACGCATCTGCGCCACGGGAAGGAAACCCCATGCGGTTGATCACCGCCTGCGCTTCCGGCAGGCGGAACACCCTCGGCGCCGGATTTCCGGGCTGGGGACGCAGGGTCACCGTCCCGATCTCGAGATGGCCGAACCCCAGGGCCGCCAGGCCGTCAACGGCCAGGCCGTCCTTGTCGTAACCGGCGGCCAGGCCGATCGGGTTGGCAAAGCGCAGGCCAAAGGCTTCCACCTCGCGCGCAGGGGCATCGAACAACCAGCGCAAGGCCCGGCGTGTCGGAGGCAGCCGCCCTGCCAGGCCTACCGCCCGCAAGGCGAGGCTGTGCGCCCGTTCCGGTTCCAGACGAAACAACCCGCGGCGAAGGAGCGGATACAGGCGCACCTCAGTTCTCCAGGCGCTGCAAGGCGCGTTCCGTCCAACGCTCGAACCCGCCGCGGATCAGGTACAGCAGGGTCACCGCCACCAGCCCCCACTTCAACGTTGTGACGAAGGAAGCCGCCGACACCAGCGAGGGCAAAAGGCGGGGGTACGTCCAATACAGAAGCGCCAGGAGGAGGTTTTCCAACACGTCTGCGCCCACATTGGCCAGAGCCAACCGCCACAGGCGCGCCCCGGGCCAGGCTTTCAGCAGCAAAAGTGCAAACAGGGTTCCATACGTCAGCGGAAAGAGCATGTCCGCCGTTAGATGGGTGATCGCTGCTCGCTGCCGTCCTTCCGGCCCCAGCGCTTCCATGTGTGCTGCCACATCCGCGGCGGAGTAGCGCAATTGCAAGTCGAGGATGGTCAGTTGGGGCGACTCGGCTGGCGCGAGGCGCGGGAAAAGCACCAGCATGATGACCAGCGAGGCCGCCGCCAGCGATGAGATCACCGGCCAGCGCGCCCAGCGCACAAGCAGAGATTCTATGCGGGAAAACACAGGCAACCTTTCAAGAAGCCAGGAAAGTTCGCGCCCGCTGGATCTGGGCGGCGGGCACCGTGCCGCGGCGCTCCCAGTCCGCGAGCAAGGCCGGCAGGGTAAACACGGCGTGCAGGCGGTAACCGTGCTGCGCCATCACATCTTCACCGCCAGCCTGCCGGTCGATCAGGACGACGATATCGGAGACGATCAGCCCGGCCTCGGTCAGGCGGGCGATGCCTTCCAGCTTGGAAGCGCCGGTGGTGATCAAATCATCGAGGACCACTACCCGCTGGCCACTGCGATACACCCCCTCGACCGCAGCCCGCGTTCCATAGGTTTTGATCTCTTTGCGCGGGTACACCAGCGGCCAGTTGCCGTGCAAACTGACCGCCGTGCCAATGGGCAGGGCGGCATAAGGCAGCGCCGCCAGGAGGTCGAACCGCAAAGGCTGCAACAGCCGGGCATAAGCCACCGCCACGCGCTGCAACAGCCTCGGCGAACCGACCAGGCGGCGCAAGTCAATGTAAATGGGCGAAATTTGGCCGGATTTTAGCCTGAACTCACCAAAGCGCACACAACCCAATTCCAGCAAACCATCCGCCAGGGCGGTCCCTTCTGCCGATAGCATGTTCTTGCTCCTCTTTATCATCTCTTCCGCGCCCGAGCGATCGCCTCGCGCAGCGTTCGGGCGGCTGCCGCCGCATCCGGTTGGCGGGCAATGCCGCGAGAAACGGTCACCAGCACCCCGAGGCCATCCTCGCGCAAACCGGCGCGCAAAGCGGCCTGCAGATCGCCGCCCTGCGCCCCCACCCCCGGCGCGAGAAACCAAAGCCCGGGCGCCGTTGCACGCACCTGCGCCAACGCCTGAGGGTGGGTCGCCCCAACCACCAGGCCGACGTTCCCGGCCCGCCCCCATTCTTGTGCCCGCTGCGCCACGTGCAAATACAGCGGGCGGCCATCCTGCAACGGCAGGTCTTGCAAATCGGCGCTGCCAGGGTTCGACGTTTTGCAAAGGAGGAACACCGCGCGCTCCTGCCAGGACACAAAAGGCTCCACCGCATCGTACCCCAGGTAGGGGTTCAGGGTGACGGCATCGGCTTGCAGGCGGGCAAAAATGGCCTCAGCATAGGCAGCGGCTGTCGAGGCGATGTCGCCGCGTTTGGCATCCAGGATGACGGGCAGGCCCGCGCTGCGGGCGGCGGCGATGACCTCGGCCAGGGCTTGCCAGCCTTCCGCGCCAAAGCGTTCGAAAAAGGCGGCGTTCGGCTTGCAGGCCGCCGCCCAGGGCGCAGTTTGTTCGATCAGGCGCAGGCTGAAGTCGCGCGCCGCGCGCGCCGTGGGCGCCGGCAAAAATTCGGGGTGCGGGTCAAGGCCGACGCACAGCAAGGTGTCTTGCTGGCGGCAGCGCGCCTCGAGGGCTTCAAAAAAAGCGGGCATCTCTCTCTCCTGGCAAATTCCCCGCCGAAAGCAGCGGGGAAACGGGTCAGTCCTGGCGTTTGCGCGAAATCCAATACTTGGCCGCTTCCGCCGCCACCGAGGGCAGCAAAAGCAAAGGCAGCAACACCTTCCACTGTTCCCAGGCGAGCGGGGTTGTGTGGAAGATGGTGTTCAGGAAGGGCAGGTAAATGACCGCCAGCAGCAACACCAGGGAGATGAGCACGGCGTAGTTCATGTTGCGGTTGTTGAAAACGCCGATCTTCAAAATGGGGTAGCGCTCCGAACGGGCGGTGTAAGCGCGGAACAACTCGGATGCCGAAAGGGTGACGAAGGCCATCGTCTCGGCAAAGATTTGCTGGTCGGCCATGCCTGCGTGCAATTTCAACCCCAGCAAGTAGGCCGTAAGCGTCACGGCGGTGATGGCGATGGTCTGAATGACGATGCCGATCCACATAAAGCGGTTGACGATCGGCTCATCGGAGGGGCGCGGCGGCTGGTCCATAATGTCCGGGTCGCCCTTTTCGGTGCCCAGGGCCAGCGCCGGCGCGCCATCGGTGATCAGGTTCAACCAGAGCAGCTGAATGGGCGCCAGCGGCGAATTGCGGGTGATCATCGTCCCCAGGAAGATGGTAGCCACCTCGGCCAGGTTGCAGGAAAGCAGATAGTAGACGAATTTGCGAATGTTGCTGTAGATGACGCGCCCCTGCTCTACCGCCGCCACGATACTGGCGTAGTTGTCATCGGTCAGCACCATATCGGCGGTCTCTTTGGCAACGTCGGTGCCGGTGATGCCCATGGCGACGCCGATATCGGCCTGTTTGATGGCTGGGGCATCGTTGACGCCGTCGCCGGTCATCGCCACCACCTGCCCGGCGCGCTGCAGCGCGCGGACGATGCGGATCTTGTGCTCCGGCGAAACGCGGGCAAAGACATCGGTGTGAGTAATGGCGGCGGTCAGCTCCTCGTCGTTCATGGCTTCCAGGTCGGCGCCGGAAAGCACCTGGTGCCCGGGTTGCAGCAGGCCGATCTGGCTGGCAATAGCGCGGGCTGTGTTGGGGTAATCGCCGGTGATCATCACCGTGCGGATGCCGGCCCCGGCGGCCTTTTCCAGGGCCTCTTTCACTTCTTCGCGCGGCGGGTCGATCATGCCGATCAGGCCGGCGAAGACCAGGTCGTGTTCGAGTTCATCGATGGAAGGGTTCTCATCGGGCACGTCCCGTTCCAGGCGGTAAGCCACCGCCAGCACGCGCAGAGCGTCCGCCGTCATGGCGTCATTGGCTGCGATGATGCGGCTGCGGACTTCGTCCGTCAGGGGGCGGGGCTGGTCGTCCATGCCCTGATAATGGGTGCAGAGATCGAGAATGGCGTCGGGAGCGCCCTTGACGGCCACCACGTCCCAGCCACGGTTCTTCTCGTCATAGAAGGGAGAAATGTCATCCGGGCGCGGGGCTTCCACATCGTGGACGGTGACCATGCGCTTGCGCTCGGAATCGAAGGGGATCTCGTTTTCGCGCGGGTAAGCTTTTTCCAGGTCCACGTAAATGGCGCCCGCCTTGGCAGCGGCCACCAGCAGCGCGCCTTCGGTGGGATCACCGATGATGCGGTAATTCTCGGCATCGCCATCCAGCCCTTCCAGTTCAGCATCGTTGTTCAGCGCGCCGATCCACAGCGCCGTTAGCACCGCCGGATAACGTCCTTTCAGGTCGGCAGGCTGCCCCTCGATCAGGAAATCTCCCTTGCGCGAATAGCCGCTGCCCGTTACTTCTACGAAATAATCATCCACCCACAAGCGGGTGACGGTCATCTGGTTTTGGGTCAGGGTGCCGGTCTTGTCGGAACAAATGGTGGTCGTTGAACCCAGGGTTTCCACCGAAGCCAGCCGTCGGATGAGCGCATGGCGCTTGATCATTTCGCGCATCCCCAGGGCCAGGCTGATGGTCACCACCGCCGGCAGCCCCTCGGGGACGGCGGCAATCGCCAGGCTCACCGCCACCAGGAAAGAATCGACCAAAACTTCGCTGGCGGCCTCCAGGTAGGCCAGCAAGCCCTGAGAGGTCAGCAAACTCAGGTCTGTGTTCTGGAAAATGGCTTCCACAAAAACCAGGGCGCTGATGATGATGGCGCCAATGCCCAGGGTGCGCCCCAGTTGATCGAGCCGCTTTTGCAGTGGGGTTTGCTCATCTTCCACGCCTTGCAACATATCGGCGATCATGCCCAGCTGGGTTTGCATCCCGGTGCTAATGACGATGCCCCGCCCGCGGCCATAAGCGACCAGCGTCCCCATGAACGCCGTGTTCTTGCGGTCCCCCAGCGGCACGTTGGCATCCAACACCATGGCGGCATTCTTCTGCACCGGCAGCGATTCGCCCGTCAGCGAGGCCTCTTCCACGCGCAAATTGTGGGCTTCCAGCAAGCGCACATCTGCCGGGACATAGTTACCCGCCTCCAGGAAGACGATATCGCCCGGCACCAGTTCGCGCGCCGGGATCGTCTGCCGTTTGCCGTCGCGCAGCACATGGGCTTCGGGGGCGGCCAGTTGTTTAAGGGCCGCCAGCGCTTCTTCGGCGCGCCGCTCCTGGACGATGCCCAAAATGGCGTTCAGCAGGACAATGGCAATGATGGCGCCGGCATCCACCCATTCGCCCAGCAAAGCCGAAATGAGCGAGGCCACGATCAACAACATGACGATAAAGTTGTTGAACTGCTCCCACAGCATCTGCCAGATGGTGGGGCGCGGCGCTTCGCGCAGTTGGTTCGGCCCATAGGAAGCCAGGCGGCTGCGGGCTTCTTCCGTCGTCAGGCCCAATTCGCTGACCTGTAAATGCCGCAGCACTTCTTCCGGCGGCAGGGCATACCAGGGGGTTTCTTGCAATTCGTCAACGGGGGGGATCGCTTTGGTCATGGAACCTCCAGATCGAAAGATTCAGGCACAATGCGCGTGCCGGCGGGAATGTGCGCACCTTTGGGGATGACGACGATGCCATCGCGGATGACCCAGTGCTCGGCAGCCAGCTCCACCTCGCGCGGGAAGGGGCGGATCACCACGCCCTCGCCGATGTATGCGTTCTTGTCGATGATGGCGCCGCTGATGGAACTGCCAGCTCCGATCTGCGGATGATGCCCGTCGCGGGTGGTGTAGTAATCGGCGCCCATGATGATACTGTCGCGGATGACGGCATCTTGCTGCACCACGGTGCGGATGCCGATCACAGCGCGCTGGATGTCGGCACGGTCGAGGCGGCAGCCTTCGGCCAGGAATACGTTGTCCAAACGGCAGGCGTGGATCTGCGAGCCGGGCAAAAAGCGGGCATGGGTGTAGATCGGCGCCTGCGGGTCGTAAAAATCGAAAGGCGTGTCGGGGCGGGTCAATTCCAGGTTGGTTTCATAAAAAGACCGGATCGTCCCGATATCGCGCCAGTAGCCTGTAAACTCGAACCCCTGCACGTGATGGGTGCGTATGGCATGGGGGATGACATCGCTGCCGAAGTCATCGTAGGCCGGATGCTCTCGCAAGAAATAATCCAGCACTTCGATATTGAAGAGGTAAATCCCCATGGAACCGATGAACGGATGGGTGGCGGAATCGCGGCAGACGAACTGCTCCTGCACGGCAGGGTCTTTCGGTTTTTCCGCAAAGCGGGTGATGCGCCCGTCCTCGTCCTGCCGCAGCAGGCCGAAGCGGGAGGCATCTTCCCGGGCCACGGGCTGCACCGCCACGGTCACATCGGCGCCGCTTTCCCAGTGGCGCCGGATCAGTTCGCGGTAATCCATACGATAGAGGTGGTCGCCAGCCAGGATGAGCACATACCGCGCCCCGCTGACGTGGATTTCGAACAATTGCTTGCGGACGGCATCTGCCGTGCCCTGGTACCAGTCCGCGCTGTCGGGCGTCTGCTCCGCCGCCAGGATCTGCACCCAGCCGGCGTGAAAGACATCGAATTGATAGGTGCTGGAAATATGCCGATGCAACGAAACCGAATTGAACTGCGTCAGCACCGCGATGCGGTACAGGCCGGAGTTAATGCAATTGCTCAGCGGAATATCGATCAGACGATATTTCCCTGCAATCGGCACCGCCGGTTTGGAGCGCAAGCGGGTGAGGGGATACAGCCGCGAGCCGCGACCGCCCCCCAGGATGACGGCCAGCACTTCGTCATAAGAGGACATCATTCACTCCTTGATATGTCCCTATTATGGCATAAAAAAAAGCGAGCCGCCGCCAAATTGGAACGGTCTCGCTTACGCCTGTGGCGCACGGGCTGCCGGGGACAAGGTCCCGTCTTGACGACAACCCGTCCCGCTTGCGCGGGCGCTACTCCCCGTATACCGGTGCAGTAGTGATATAATCTTGTGCCGAAGGTGGGAATCGAACCCACACTCCCGAAGGAACACGATTTTGAGTCGTGCGCGTCTGCCAGTTCCGCCACTTCGGCCAGATGCCCCCTTAGTATAACAATTCATTTTCACAAGGTCAAGAGATGAGATTAGGAATTATCGGCTTCCCTCAAACGGGAAAAACAACCCTCTTCAATGCCCTGACGCGGGGCGACGCGCCCACCACTGCCAGCGCCGGGCGCGTGGAAGTGCACACCGCCGTCGTCAACGTGCCCGACCCGCGGGTCGATGCCCTGGCGCGCATGTTCAACCCGCGCAAGACGATCTACGCCAAGGTGACCTACGCCGACATCGCCGGCCTGGATGGCAGCAGCGGCGGCAGCATCTCCGGCGTGCTGCTCAACCAGCTTTCGCAGATGGACGGCTTCTTGCATGTGGTGCGCTGCTTCGAAAACGACAACGTCGGCCACATCGCCGGCAGCATCGACCCCTTGCGCGACATCCGCTCCATGGAAAGCGAATTCATCCTCAACGATCTGATCGCCGTCGAGCGCAAGCTAGAACGTCTGCAAGAAGAACGCCGCAAAGGCGGCACCGACAAAACCCTCAACGCCCGCCAGATCGCCCTCTTCGAACGCCTGCACGCCCGCCTGGCAGAAGAAAAACCCCTGCGCGGTTTGACCTTCAGCGCCGAAGAAGAGCGTTTTCTTTCCGGGTTCGGCCTGCTGAGCCGCAAACCCGTCCTCCTCTTGCTCAACCTGCACGAAGGCCAGCAGCCGCCCGACTTGGGCAGCCTGGGCGAAACGTTCCCTTGGGTCGCCTTGCAAGGCCAGCTGGAAATGGAGATCGCCCAACTGCCGCCGGAAGACGCCGCCATCTTCATGGAAGAATACGGCATTGACGAGCCTGGGCTGAACAAGATGATCCGCCTGTCTTACGATTTGCTCAACCTGCAATCCTTCTTCACCGTCGGCGAGGACGAGGTGCGCGCCTGGACGATCCGCCGCGGCATGAAAGCCCAGGAAGCGGCGGGCGTCATCCACACCGATTTGCAAAAAGGGTTCATCCGCGCCGAAGTGGTATCTTACGACGACCTGATCGCAGCGGGGAGCATGGCCGAAGCCCGCGCCCGCGGCAAATTGCGTCTGGAAGGCAAGGAATACATCGTGCAGGATGGCGACATCATGCACGTGCGTTTCAATGTATAGGGAAATGAAAAATGAGCAATGAGAAGTGATGAATGGGAAAACCGTGAAGGAGAAGGACAATATGCCCTACGAACAAACCGCTTGGACGCTGGATGATCTCTTCCCCGGGTTCGACAGCTCGGAGCTGGCAGCCGCGTTTGACGAACTGAACGAACGGGTGACGGCTTTCGCATCGCGCCGCAGCGCGCTGACCCCAGACATCTCCCCCGAAGCCTTCCTGGATATCCTGCAAGAATCGGAAGCCATGACCCGATTGCTGCACCGGTTATACGCTTTTGCCGGCCTTTCCTTTGCCGCCAACACCCAAGACCAAAAAGCCCAGGCCCTCCTGGGGCAGGTGCAGCAATTCGCCGCCGAGCTGGAAAACCGCACGCTTTTCTTCAGCCTGTGGTGGAAAAACCTTGACGAGGAAAACGCCGCCCGCCTGCTGAAAGCCGCCGGCGATTACCGCTACTATCTGGAAAAAATGCGCGCCTTCAAGCCGCACACCCTGGCCGAAGGGGAAGAAAAGGTCGTCAACCTGAAAAACGTCACCGGCGTGGAAGCCCTCGTCAACCTCTACGATGCCATCACCAACCGCTATGTCTTTCATCTGGCGGTCGAGGGCGAAGACAAAGAACTGACCCGAGGCGAACTGATGACCTACGTCCGCGGCAGCGACCCCGATCTGCGGGCTGCTGCCTATCAGGAACTCTACCGTGTTTACGGGCAAGATGGCCCCGTGCTCGGGCAGATGTACCAGGCCATTGTCCGTGACTGGCGCAATGAAAACATCACCCTGCGCGGTTTCCACTCTCCTATCGCCGCCCGCAACCTGCGGAACGACATCCCCGACCAGGCCGTCGAAGCACTGCTGACGGTCTGCCAGCGCAATGCGCCGCTTTTCCAACGGTACTTCCGCCTGAAAGCCCGCCACCTGGGCATGGACACCTTGCGCCGCTACGACATCTACGCGCCGGTTGCCACGGCCAACAAACGCTACGATTTTTCCCAGGCCGTCCATCTCGTCCTGGATTCGTTCAACCAATTTTTACCCCGCTTTGGCGAACTGGCAGAACAGGTTTTCGCCGCCGGCCACATAGATAGCGAAGTCCGGCGGGGCAAACAAGGCGGCGCCTTTTGCTGGAGCGTCACCCCAGACCTTGTCCCCTGGGTCAAGCTCAACTACCAGGGGCGGGCCTCCGATGTGGCAACCATGGCCCACGAGCTGGGGCACGCCATCCACGCCATGCTGGCCGCGGATCACACCGTTTTCACCTACCACGCCTCCCTGCCGCTGGCGGAAACGGCCTCCACCTTTGGCGAGATGATGCTGATCGACCGCCTGCTGGCGGAGGAAACCGACCCGGACGTCCGCCGCGACCTGCTCTTCCGCCAGATAGACGACGCCTACGCCACCATCATGCGGCAGGCCTTCTTCGCCCTTTTCGAAAAACAGGCGCACGAGATGATCGCCCAAAACGCCTCCGTGGACGACCTGGCCGCCGCCTACATGGACAATCTGCGCGCCCAATTCGGCGAGGCAGTGACGCTCAGCGAGGAATTTCGCTGGGAATGGGTGTCTATCCCTCACATTTACCACACGCCTTTTTACGTTTACGCCTATGCCTTCGGGCAATTGCTGGTGCTCGCGCTCTACAAACGCTACCGGGCCGAAGGCGAGGCCTTCAAGCCGCTATACGAGGCCATCTTGCGCGCGGGCGGCTCGCAGGCGCCAGAAAAGGTGTTGCAAGCCGCCGGCATCGAGATCCGCGATCAGACTTTCTGGCAAGGCGGGTTCGACACCCTCGCCGAGATGATCGCCGCCCTGGAGGCCCTGCCTTCCGCCTGAGCTGCGCCTCACAACAAAAAAAGCGTGCGCCTTTTCAAGACGCACGCTTTTTTTCTTCCCTGGCGTTCAGGCTTCGTAGGGTGCAGGCTCCTCGGCCAGCATTTCTTCCTCTTCGGGCGCCGGCTCGCGTCGTTCCAGCATCTGCATCCCGCGCAACACCACCTTGGTGAAATAGCGCGTCTGCCCGTCCGCTTCGTAGCGATCGGTTTTCAGTCGGCCCTCCAGGTACACCAGCTGCCCTTTGGCCAGGTATTGCGCACAGACTTCCCCCAGGCGTCCCCAGGCCTCGACGTTGAACCAGTCGGTTTCTTCGTGCCGGTTGCCTTCTTTGTCCCGCCAGCGATGACCGACCGCCACGCTGAACGTCGTCACCTTCTTGCCGCTGGGCGTGTAACGCACTTCCGGATCCTTGCCCAGGCGACCAATCAACTCAATGCGGTTGAGCGCAGGCATATACCCCTCCTTGCAAAAGAACGGAACGCAAACTTGCTTTTAGTGTATAAAAATTTGTCTGGATGTCAAGTGGAGTTGGGCGGACGTTTGCGCCGGCGCAGCCCATCGCCCAGCCAGGCGACCAATGTAAAGCCCCAAATTGCCTGCACCATCGTCCAGAAGGACAAACGCGGCAGGGCTGCCGTGTAACGGCTGATGTACCACTCGCTGAAAAAGGCCAGAAAGATGACCTCCGCACTGAGCACGCGCCAGCGCCAGGGGCTGTCGGTCTGGCGGGCGCGCAGCCAACCATAGGCTGCCGCCAACGCTTGCCAGCCAAGGAAGATCACCCGATAACGTGGATTGTCCCACTGGTCGCCGCCAGCCCGCAACGAAGCCAGCACGATCCACCCCCAGGAGAGCGCCGCCAACGACAAGAGCAGCCACCCTCGACGCGTTCTCTCTTGCCAGGCGAGAGGCGCCGCCATCAACAACGGGGCGACCAGCGCATACCAGCCTGCCGCGCGCAGGAAGTTGATCCCATGCCAGAGGGGCGCCGCCGGTTCGATCAACGTGCCAGGGAGCACGGGCTGCGCCAGCCCAAAGCCAGCCACAAACAACGCATGATAACGCGGCGGCATGGCGGCCAGCAATTTGTCCACCCAGCCGGATTGCCGCGCCAGGAGATACATATCCCAGCGGGCAGCTTCTCTCAGCCAGCGCAGGGTGCGCGTCAGCCAATCGCCCTCGCCGCCGGCTGCCTGCGCCGCAAACAATGTCAGCGCCGCCAACATCACCAGGCCGGCCCCGGCCCACAAAACCCACGGCGGAAGGCCCTCGTCCCGCGTCCACAGGGCGGTCAACGCCGCGCCGAGAACGGCAAAGGCCGCCACCCCGGGCGAAAAAGTCAGCAAGACCAACAATCCCAATACCCCCACGGCCACATCCCGCGCCGTGGCGCGGTGCACGCGGGAGGCGCTCCACGTCATCCAGACGATGGCGCTCATCAGGAAGGGTTCGCGCATCTGGGAAGCGCCTTGCAAAACCCCTTCGGGATAGAGCACATACCAAAGCGCCGCCGGGCGCGCCAGCCTTTCCCCGCCCAGGTCCTCCCCCAATTGCCACAAGAAGGGCAACCCCAGGGCTGCCACCCAGGCGCCCAGCAGCACGATCAGCAAGGGGCGGTGGGCGTCCGGCGAAAGATAGCGATACGTGAACGCACTCAAATACAACAACCCGCCGTACTGATCCGTGGCCGTGCTGCGATCGAAGGCCAGGCGCAGCGGTTGCCCGGATTGCGCCAATTCCCAGGCCTGGGTATCGCGCCGATAGGCATCGTAAAAGACATAACCGCCTTGCTGGGTGGGGTTATCGTACCCGTAAAGGGGCAGCAGCTGGTTGAGCGCAACGCCCACCCCCAGCCGCAACAGGAAGGCCGCCAGCACCAGGCGCAACAGCAACTTTCGGCCCGCAGCCGCGGCTTGCAGCGTCCACAACGCCAGCAGAAGAAGCCCACAGGCCGCCAGCGTCCCCGGCCAAAAAGCGCCCGGCGAGGCCGCGCCGACCAGCGCCGCCAGCGGAAACGCCAACCCAAGAAGTCGCTTTTCCTTCATCCGTCCCAACCCTCCAGGATGCGCGCTGCCCGCGCCCGCCAGGTGAACGCCTGCACCCGACGATAGGCCTCTGCAGCCAACGCCTGCCGCCGCTCGGGCGAGGCCATCAAATCTTCCAGCGCCGCCTGCCAGTGATCGGCGTCTGCGGGGGGCAGGAAGCGCGCGCAACTTTCGTCCAGCACCTCGTGGATGACGGGCAAATCGCTGGTGAGGATCGGGCGGCGCGCCGCCATGTAATCGAACATCTTCATCGGGCTGGCGACCGCCGCCGAGTCGCCGCCGCTGCTGCCCGCTATCCGCCGCTCATACGGCATGACCAGGACATCCGCCGCCGCCTGCCAGAGCGGCAATTGGGCCGGCGGCTGAAACCCGACAAAGCGTAAGTTGGGCGCGCCCGCCGTCTGCTGCCGCCAAAAGCGCAACTCTTTCTCGCGCCCGCCAACCCACACAAAAGAAAACTGCGGCAGTCGGCGCGCCAGTTCGACGAAAAGAGGCACACCGCGCCCGGCATACAAGTGCCCGGTGCACATCACCGTTGGCGCAGCCGGCAGGCCCAGGCGCGCGCGGGCCGTCGGCGGATCGGGCAGGCCCTGGTAGGCCTCCAGGTCGATGCCGTTGGGGGCGATGATCCGCTCTCCGGGGAAGGGGCCATAGCGCTCGGCCAGGCGGCTGTCTAGGGCGCGGGTGATGCTCACCAGCCGCTTCTTCCCCGGCAGGCGGAAGAACGCCCGCGCCCAGAGCGGGCCAAAGCGTCCCGTGGGCGGCTCATGGGCCTCGAAGATCACCGGCCAGCCGCGCGCCAACCCGCCCACAGCGGCCTGCCAGGGCCAGACGTACAACAGATCCGGGCGGGAGGCCGCCAGCACCGCCCGCCAGGGGTAGAACCGCCGCCGCCCTTGCGGCAGCCAGTGGACGGAGAAGGGCGTCTGCAATCCGTAGAGCGCGGCCAGTTCCTCCCAGGGCTGCGGCGGCGACATCCGCGGCACCAGCAACTGCACCCGATGCCCCAACTGTGCCAAAGCGTGGCAGGCCTTCATCACCTGAATGCTGTTGGCGTTGCCCGAAGGCACACGAGAAGCGGCAATGGCGACGATCTTCATCCTACCGCCTCCTGGCGCCGCATTTCTCGCAAACCCAGCCAGACCATCAGGCCAATGGAAAGCACAAAATAGGCCGATAAAATGGCCGCCAGCATCAGATAACCGAAACGAGGCGTCAGCCAGAAGATGGCCGCCAGCTCCAGCGCGCCCACACCCGCCGAAACCATCACCGGCCAGGAGGGCTTGCCCAGCGCCAGCAACAGGGGGCGGTTCCACTGAAACACGCTGGCAAAGCCATAGCCCAATAAAAGGATGAGCAAGGCCGGATAGGCCGGTAAAGCCTCGGCGCCGTACAACCAGGGGATGACAAACCAGCCCGTCAGCGCCAGCCCGCCGCCCAGCAGAGCGACGACGGCGCCAGTCACCAGGCTCACGCGGCGCAAAACGCGGCGGGTGGTGCGCCATTGCTTGCGGCTCACGCTGCGGGTGATCTCGGCGTAAGTCGGCCAGATGAAGGGGTTGACGATCAGCAAAATGGGGTTGATCAGCCCCTGGGCCAGTTTCATATACCCGACCTCAACGCTAGACAACAAGGCCGCCAGATACAGCGGAATGTTGTCGCGCGTTAACAAATTGACTGTGCCGTTCAGGTTGGTGTGTAGGGCAAAGGTCAACATGCCGCGCAAATCATCGGCCTGTTTCCAGGAAACGCGCCACCACTTTGCCCCCCATTCGCTGGCCGCCACACAAAGCGAGCGCACAGCCAGGGTTGCGCCATAATAGGCTTTGCCCAGCAGATACGCCAGCAAGACCCATTTGAGCAGGGAGGGCGCATACAGCGCCGGCTGCCAGCGCCAGAGCGCCCAGGTGAGGGCGATCAGGCTGGCTGTGACCACGCTCTGACCAAAACCGATGCGCGCCAGGTAATCGAACCGATCGAAGGCTTGCAAAATGCCGGTTGCCGTTTGCGTAACGCCATTGCCCAGGATGCTCAAACCGTAAAACGCAAAGAGCGGCGCCAGGGCCGGATCGTCGGCAAAGGCGCCTGCCGCCCAGCGCGCCAGGGCGACCAGCGTGCCGTAGGCCAGGAGCGAGGTCAACGCTTCGATCAAAAAGGCCGCCTTCAGCGCAGCGGCGCCGGCTTGCAGGCGAGAGTCCGCCTGCGCCGCGTGGACGCGCTGCACGACGACCTCGTTCATGCGAAAGGACAGCAAGCGGTTCATGTTGGAGGCAAAGGTGGTGATCACCGCTACCAGCCCCCACCCTTCCACCCCCAACATGCGCACCGCCAGAATGGACTGAAAGAAGGCCAGCACGGCGCCGGCGCCGCTGCTGGAGAGCAAAAAACCGCTGTTCTTCAGGATGCGTCCCAGCAGGCGATCTTCACGCAGGGCCGCCAGCCAACGCCGCCCGCGGTTCATCACAGGGTGTGGATCTCCTTCGCCCAGCTGCGCTCAGCGCGATACCAGTCAATCAGCGCTGTGATGCCACGCCGCAGATCGAACTGCGGCTCCCAGCCGAGGAGCTCGCGCGCCTTGCGGACATCCGCCAGGTTGCGGCGCATATCCGCCGGATTGGGCGGGCCGTATTCTACCGTGGCTTGCAGGCCGGTCAGGTCTTCGATCAGGCGCACCAGGTCGTTGATGGTGATCTCCTCGTGGCCGCCCAGGTTGATGACCTCATACCCCAGGGGCCGCAAGGCGGCGATCGTCCCGCGGGCGATGTCATCGATGTAGGTGAACCCGCGCGATTGCTCCCCGTCGCCGAAGATCTGAATCGGGCGGCCTTCGTGGATCCACTGCACAAAGCGGAACAAGGCCAGGTCGGGGCGCCCCGCCGGGCCGTAAACGGTGAAATAGCGCACCACGGTGACATCTATCCCGTAGAGGTAATGGTAACTGTGCGCCAGCGCTTCAGCCGCCTTCTTGCTGGCTGCATACGGCTGCAAGGGGCGGTCGCTGCTGGCCGTTTCCGGCGTCGGGTAAGGCGGATCGGCGCCGTAAATGCTGGAGGTAGAAGCCAGGATGAACTTCGGCACGCCGAACTGGCGGCACAATTCCAGCATGTTCAACGTGCCGGTGACGTTGGTCTCCACAAACCCCCAGGGGTCTTTGACGCTGGCGCGCACGCCAGCCCGCGCCGCCAAATTGATGACCGCAGCAAAGCGGAAATCATCCAGGCCAAAGCTGGCCGGGTCGAGGATGCGCTTTTCGGCAATATCCCGCTGGTAAAACTTAAACCCCGGCATCGCCTGCAAGCGCCGCAGCCGATACTCCTTGATGCGCACATCGTAGGCGTGGTTCATATTGTCCACGCCGACCACCTCGTGCCCGGCTTCCAGCAACAATTCAATCAGGCGGTGAGCGATAAAACCGGCTGCGCCGGTGACCAGATAGCGGGCCATACGGCCTCCTTTCTACAGTCTTTCGACCCTCGGATCGTCCCGGCCCAGGTCGCCCAGGGCGTTGCGCGTATCGAAGATAAAGCGCGCCGCCTCCAGGATGGCCGCGTAATCGTAGTTGCTGTGGTTGGTCACAATCACCACGGCATCGGCCTGGCGGACGGCTGCCAGCAAGTCTTCAACGCTGTGCATGGTTTCTCCATCGTGCGCCCGCAGGCTGGGGACATAGGGATCATGATAGGAGACCACAGCGCCTTTTTCCTTTAACAACCCAATGACATCCAACGCCGGTGACTCGCGCAGGTCATCGATATCCGGTTTGTAGGCCGCGCCCAGCACCAACACCCGGCTGCCTTTCAGGTGCATATCGCGTTCATTGAGCGCGTCCATCAGGCGGCGCACCACATAACGTGGCATGTTGGTATTGATTTCGGAAGCCAGGTCGATGAATTTGGCGTTGTAGTTCAGGGTCTTCATCTTCCAGGAGAGATACAGGGGGTCGATGGGAATGCAATGACCGCCCAACCCCGGCCCTGGCGTGAACTTCATGAAGCCAAACGGTTTGGTGGCCGCCGCTTCAATCACCTCCCACACGTCCACGCCCAGGCGCTGGCACATGATCGCCATTTCGTTCACCAGGCCAATGTTGATCATGCGGAAGGTGTTTTCCAGCAGCTTCGCCAGCTCCGCCGCCTCAGCGGAAGAAACCGTGTGGATGGTCTCAATCGCCTGCTCGTACCAGACGGTGGCGACCTCGGAGCAGGCCGGCGTGATGCCGCCCATCACCTTGGGGGTATTGATCGTCGTCCAGTCTTTGCGCCCGGGGTCCACCCGTTCCGGCGAAAACGCCAGGAAGAAATCTTCGCCGACCTTCAATTGATGCCCCTTGCTCAGGGAAGGCAGCAAGATCTCGCGGGTTGTGCCCGGGTAGGTGGTCGATTCGAGCACGATCACCAGCCCGGGGTGCATATAACGCGCGATCTCCTCGGTGGCCGAAAGGATGAAAGACATATCCGGGTCGCCTGTCTTGCGCAGGGGTGTCGGCACACAGATGCTGATGGCGTCCATCTCTTGCAAGACGGAGAAATCGTCCGTGGCTTTGAGCCTGCCCTCCGTCACCAGGCGGGCGACCTGCTCGGTGGGCACATCCTGGATGTAAGAACGCCCCTGGTTGAGCGCCTTCACTTTGCGGGTATCCGGATCGATGCCCGTGACCGTAAAACCGGCCTCAGCGAACACGACTGCCAGCGGCAGCCCGACATACCCCATACCAAGCACGGCCACGCGCGCCTGACGGGAACGGAGCTTTTCCAGCAATTCTTTTTGGTAAGACATGGTATTTTCCTTTTGACAGAAGGTCGTTTCAGCGGGCAGCCGCGCTGCCCAGCGCTTGCTTTAATTGCTGCGGCAGGCGGGCAAAATCAGCTTCCAGCAAACGGCGATACTGGGGATTATACAACCCCGCCGCCGGATGAAACATGGGCACGACAAACCGCCCTCCGGCCCGACGCAACTCTCCGTGAACCTGTGAAATGCGCTCGCCTGGAAAGAAAACCCCGAGAGAAAACCGCCCCAGGGTGAGAATCAGCGCCGGATCGAGCGCGGCAATCTGTCGGTCCAAAAAGCCGCGGCAAGCGGCCAGTTCGTCCGGTCGCGGATCGCGGTTTTCTGGCGGACGGCATTTGATTACATTGCCAATCCAGACCTCCTCACGGCGCAGCCCGGCCTCCGTCAGCAATTGCGTCAACACCTGGCCGGAACGCCCGGCAAAGGGCCGCCCGAGCTGATCTTCCCGCCGCCCCGGGGCCTCGCCGATCAGCATCAGGCGGGCCGTCGGCGCGCCTTCCCCCGGCACCGCTTGCCCGCGGGTGCGGTGCAGGCGGCAACGGGTACAGCGCGCTGTTTCGGCGGCAATTTGAGCCAACGCCTCTTCAGGGGACATCGGGCCTCCATTTCTCCAGGTCGGGCAGGGTCATCAACAAGGCGTCTTCGCCGTTGTCACGATAATACCCTTTGCGCCGCCCAACGAGTTCGAAACCAAAGGCGCGGTAAAGCGCCAGCGCCGGCACGTTTCCGGCGCGCACCTCCAGCAAAGCAGACCGCATACCGCTTTGCTGCGCCGTCAACAGCGCGTGGCGCAACAAGGTGCGCGCCAGCCCTTGCCGCCTGTAGTGCGGATGAACAGCCAGGTTGGCGATGTGTGCTTCGTCCACGATGTGCCAGGAGATGAGAAAAGCGACCAACGCCGGCGCGCCGGCGTTGGAGGGGGGCATCTCCATCACCCAGGCGTGGCTGTACGGACGCATCGGTTCGCGCTGGTAGGCCATCTGCGACCAGGGAAGCGGATTGCTCAGGCGGTCGATCCGGACGACCTGCGGCGCATCTTCCGGTTGCAGAGATCGGATATGCGCCCCGACCGCGGCCTTCATGCGGGCGGCGCCCCGGCCACATGCAGGTAAATCGGCGCCAGGGTTGCCGGGTCATCGGTATCTCCTGCCTGCCAGCGCTGCCATGCCAGTTCGGCCAGCCGTGCCGGGCGGCGCAAACAAGCCGCTGCCGTTGGCAGGCGCACCAGCGGGTGCTGTTGCGCTTGCTGCCGTTCTTCTGCCGTCAGCTCGCCGCAAAGCAGAACCGGTTTGTCCAGCCCAGCCAGCAGGTCTTCCAGCCGCCAGGCTTCTGGCCCGCCGACGGCCTGCCAGCCTTGCTCCCCGTGCCGATAGCGCACCAGCGCCAACCGTCCACGCCCGGCTTGCAGCACCGCCAGCAGTTCCTCGGCTGCAGGCGGCATGGCCGCCGCCGTCGCGTCCAGGGTGGGGACGCCGATCAACGGCAGGCCGCGCGCCAGGTGCACCCCCTTGGCAAAGGCCAGCCCAACGCGCAAGCTGGTGAACGAACCTGGCCCCACGGCCACGGCCACAGCCTGCACGGACGGCCAGCCGACTCCGCAGCGGGCCAGCAGATCGGCCACCGTCGGCGCCAGCGCGCTGGTGTGATGGCGGTCGCCGCGCCAGGCCCACTCGGCCAGCACCTGCTGACCATCGTAAAGCGCCAGCCCCAGCCAGGCAGTAGAGGTATCCAGAGCCAGCAGCATCAAGCGCCTCCTTGCAAATCGAGCAGAAATGCGTCCAGCAGCGCAGCGGCGCGCGCGCCCTGCCCCTCAAAGCGCAGCGCACGCTGGTTTTCCGCTTCCAGGTGCTGCAAAACGATCCATATCCTGTCGGCGGGCAGGGCCGGCAAAACCTTTTCCGGCCACTCTATCACAAGAGCGCCGGCGCCCAGCATGTCGTCCAGCCCCAGGATTTCGGCTTCCAGGGCGTCCGTCAGGCGGTAAGTATCCAGATGATACAAAATCGCGCCATCTGGGCGGGCGTATTCATTGACCAGGACAAAAGTCGGGCTGGACACGGGAGTCTGCGCGCCCCAGCCCTGCGCCAGGCCCTGCACAAAAGTCGTCTTGCCGGCGCCCAAGTCGCCTTGCAGGCAAAGCGTATCGCCCGGGCGGAGCAATCGTCCCAGCCGCAGGCCCAGCTGACGGGTTTGTTCCGGGCTGTGGCTCATCCATTCAAAAGTACCGGTCGGTGTGCTCATCGCCTGGATTATACGTCATCGCCGAAGCAGCGGCAAGCAAGGGGGATGGCAGGGGGCATCGAGTTCCCGTGGTCCGTGTGGGAAAAGCGCGGGAGCTGCCCATCGGGGCATTGCCTCCTGTTGCTTGAGCGCTCCCTGATGATACAATCGGCCTGCACACTTCCACCACGGAGGAACCAGAGATGCTTCCCTTTGCCTTGCCCGATTGGGGCCAACGCATGTTAACCGCTCTCGCCATTTTTTTGGCTTCTTTGCTGGCTGCCCGCTTGCTCAGCGCCATGCTGCGCAGCAAATTGCTGCCCGACCAAATAGAAGAGAACCCGGCCATCAACCTGTTGGGCGCGCTGCTCTACTGGGGCGTCTTGAGCCTGGGCGCGCTGACGGCGCTCAACCAGTTCTTCGATGTCACCGCTTACCTGGCGGGCCTGGGTGTGGCCGGCTTCGCCATCGGTTTCGCCCTGCAAGACATCATGCAAAACCTGGCCGCCGGCATCCTGCTGCTGGTACAGCGCCCCTTTACCATCGGCGACATGGTGGAGGTCTTCGGACAGGGGGGGACGGTGCGCAACATCAGCCTGCGGGCAACGGAGCTGGAGACCTGGGACGGGCGCATTTTGCTCATCCCCAACGCCAAAGTGCTGGGGGAGATCATCGTCAACTACACCCGCGCACAGCGGCGGCGGATAGCTATCCCCATCGGCATCGGTTACGGCGACGATCCGGAAACTGCGCGCCAGGCCCTGCTGGAGAGTCTGCGCGGCCTGCCTGGGCTGGCAGATCAACCCGCCCCCTTCGTCCGTTTTCAGAGCTTTGGAGAATCTTCGGTGGACCTCACCCTTTACTTTTGGATCGATACCCGCCAGACGGATATCTTCGCCGCCCGCGATGCCGCCGTCGTCCGGGCGCGCGCCGCGCTGGAAGCCGCCGGGGTGGACATCCCCTTCCCCATCCGCACGGTATACCTGGAAAAGACCACCGAATAAAAAAAAGAACAGGCCTCCTTTTGGCGGGAGGCCCGCGGAGTTCAATCCAGCACCCAGTTGTCGATCAGGCGGGTTTTGCCGATGAACACCGCCATGGAAAGCAGGGCTTTCCCCTCCACCACCTGCAATTCTTCCAGCGTGTCGTAATCGGCGCAGGAGACGTATTGCAATTCGGCCAGCGGCTCGGCCTGGATGATCTCGCGCATCAGGCCGCGCAGGGTCTCGGCGTTGCGCTCACCGGCTTGGTAGGCTGCGGCAGCCGTCTTCAGGGCGCGGTAGAGCACGGTGGCCGCCTCGCGCTCTGCGGGCGAAAGATAGGTGTTGCGGCTGGACATCGCCAGCCCGTCCGCTTCGCGCTGCGTGGGGCAGACGACGATCTCGATGGGGTAGCTCAAATCGCGGGTCATGCGGCGGATGACGGCTGCCTGCTGGGCGTCTTTCTGCCCGAAGAAGGCCTTGTGGGGACGCACGGCGTTGAACAACTTGGCGACGACCGTGGTCACCCCGCGGAAGTGACCGGGGCGCTGCGCGCCCTCCAACGGACGGGTGAGCTGCTCGACCGTCACCCAGGTCTGGAACCCGGGGGGATACATGACCTCGGCGGTCGGCGCCCAAACCAGATCCACCCCGGCCTCGCGCAGTAAGCGCAGGTCCCGTTCCAGGTCGCGCGGGTAGGCCTCCAGGTCTTCATTGGGGCCGAACTGCGTCGGGTTGACGAAGATGCTCACGACCACGCTGGCACAGGCCTCTTTGGCGCAGTGCACCAGCGAAAGATGCCCCTCGTGCAGGTAACCCATCGTGGGCACAAAACCGACCGGCCCGGGCAGCCCGGCGCGGGCCTGCCAGAGTTCTTCCAGGGTGGTGACGACTTGCATGGAAAGCCTCCTCCAAAAGTAATTGATTGGGGAAATTGTATCACCGTCAGAATTTCAGGGAGCACGCACATTTTGCAAAAACAGAGGCGCAAGGAACACCGTGTTTTCCCCTGACTCCGTGGCCCCGCGCAAGCAAAGCGTGCAGGCTGCTTATCGGGCCGATCGCGCCACAGGGCTTTTTGCCTTTCTGGAGCGCTGCTCAAATTTCAGCCGCACTTGACAATCTCCCTGTTTCGGCGATAATAAGGCCCAACGGCTATGACGGAGAAAAGTAGGCCGGCGGAAGCCGCCAGAGAGACCGGGGCGCAGGCTGAAACCCCGGTTCGGCCAGAAACCGGCTGAAGTTCGCTCCCGAGCCGCCCGGGTGAACCGCAAGCAGTAGTCCGGGCCGCGCGCCGCGCGTTACAGCGGCCGCCGTTCGATCCCCTCGGACGGGTTGAGTGGGCTGCGCTGGCAGCCAATTTGGGTGGTACCGCGGGAGATCGCTCTCGTCCCATGTTGGACGGGAGTTTTTTCTTTTGGCAATCATTCATCCGCAAGCGGAGGTGTTATGCTCGACAAATTGCAGCAAATCGAAACCGCCGCCCTCACCGCGCTGGACGCGGTGCAGGACGAGGCCGCGCTGGACGCCTGGCGCGTGCGCTACCTGGGGCGACAATCGGAGCTGATGCAGGTCTTCAGCGGGCTGGGCCAGCTCTCCAAAGAGGAGCGCCCGGCCGTGGGACGGGCGGCCAACCAGGTCAAGGTCAAACTGGAAGCCGCCCTGGACGAAAAGCGCGCGGCGCTGAAAGAGGCGGCGTTGGAACGCGCCCTGCGCGAAGAGAAAGTGGACGTCACCCTGCCGGGCCGCGCGCCGCGGCGCGGACGTCTGCATCCTTCGACCCAGACGCTGCGGCGCATCCTGGGCATCCTGGGCGAGATGGGCTTTCAGGTCTTCACCTCGCGCGAGGTCGAACTGGACGAGTTCAACTTCCAGTACCTCAACTTCCCGCCCGACCATCCGGCGCGTGAGATGCAGGATTCCTTCTACGTGGAAGCCGGCGAGCGCGGCGACAACCCGGTGCTGCTGCGGACGCACACTTCGCCGGGCCAGATCCACGCCATGCGCTATTACGCGGCCATGAACCCCGACAACCCGCCGCCCATCCGCATCGCCCTGCCGGGCATGTGCTTCCGCTACGAGCAGATCACCGCCCGCTCGGAAGTGCAGTTCAACCAGGTGGAAGGGCTGGTGGTCGGCGAAAACGTGACCTTCAGCGACCTGAAAGGCACGCTGGCCGAGTTCGCCCGCCGCATGTTCGGGCCGCAGGCCCGCGTGCGCTTCCGCGCCTCGTACTTCCCCTTCACCGAGCCTTCGGCGGAAGTGGACGTGGAATGTTTCGTCTGCGGCGGCAAGGGCTGCCCGGTCTGCAAACATTCCGGCTGGCTGGAAATTCTGGGCTGCGGCATGGTGCATCCGGTGGTGCTGCAAAACGGCGGCTACGACCCGCAACGCTACACCGGCTTCGCCTTTGGCATGGGGCCGGAACGTCAGGCCATGCTGCGCCACAAAATTGAGGATATCCGCTACTTCTGGGGCAACGATATCCGCTTCCTGAAACAATTCTAGCGGAGGAGACCCGATGAAACTGCCTGTCTCATGGTTATATGACTTCGTGGACGTGCGCGATGTGCCGGTGGAAGAACTGGCGCACCGCCTGACCGTCTCCGGGCTGGAAGTGGGCGAAATCCGCTTCGTCGGCTGGAAGATGCCGGTCCGCGCCGAAGGCGAAAAGCAGGCCTTCAAAATCAGCGGCCTGGAATGGGACCCGGAAAAATTCGTGGTGGCCGAGATCCGCGCCGTCAACCCGCACCCCAACGCCGACCGGCTGGTGCTCTGCGACCTCTTCGACGGCCAGCAGGAGCGCGTGGTGCTGACCGGCGCGCCCAATTTGTTCGAATACAAGGGCAAAGGCCCGCTGGATAAGCCGCTCAAAGTGGCCTACGCCAAAGAAGGCGCGGTGCTCTACGACGGTCACAAGGACGGCTGGCACCTGACCAAGCTGAAGAAAGCCAAAATCCGCGGCGTGGTCTCTGATTCGATGGTTTGTTCGGAAAAGGAACTCGGCATCTCGGAAGAGCACGAGGGCATCATCATCTTCGATGACGACGCGCCGGTCGGCGTGCCGCTGGCCGACTACATCGGCGACGCGGTGCTGGATATCGACATCCTGCCCAACAACGCCCGCAACGCCAACGTGCTGGGCATCGCCCGCGAAGTGGCCGCACTCTTCGACCGCCCGCTGCGCAAGCCCGAAACCAGCCTGCAGACCGTCGGCGAATCGCTGCTTGGCAAGGCCCGCATCGAAATCAGCGACCCGGCGCTCAACCCGCGCTTCATGCTCGGCCTGATCCGCGACGTGCAGATCGGCCCCAGCCCCTACTGGGTGCAGCGCCGCCTGCGCCTGGCCGGCATGCGCCCGGTCAACAACGTGGTGGACGCCACCAACTACGCCATGCTGGAGATCGGCGAGCCGCTGCACGCCTTCGATTACGACGTGCTGCGCCAGCGGGCCGGCGGCGATCCGGTGACCATCATCACCCGCGCCGCGCGCGACGGCGAGAAACTGGTCACCCTGGACGGCGAAGAGCGCACGCTCAGCAGCGTGAACGTGCTGGTGTGCGACGCCCGCGGCCCGCTTTCCATCGCCGGCGTGATGGGCGGCCTGGAATCGGAAGTCACCGAGAACACGCGCAACGTGCTGCTGGAAGCCGCCGCCTGGAACTACATCAACATCCGCCGCACGGCCAACCAGCACGCCCTGCACTCCGAAGCTTCTTACCGCTTCTCACGCGGCGTGCATCCGGCGCTGGCCGAAGACGGCCTGAAGCGCGGCCTGTACTGGATGGCGCAGTGGAGCGGCGGCCAGGTGGCCCCCGATTTCATCGACAATTACCCGCTGCCGCCGAAGACCGTCCGCGTGCAGATCAGCAGCAACGACGTCCGCCGCCTGCTGGGGCTGGAACTTTCGGCGCAGGAAATCGCCGCCCTGCTGGGCAAACTGGAATTTGCCTGCGAAGTGGACGGCGAGACGGTCACCGCCACCGTGCCGCCCTTCCGCATGGACATCGGCGAAGGCGTGATCGGCCGCGCCGACCTGGCCGAGGAAATCGTCCGGCTCTACGGCTACGACCGGCTGCCCGAAACCGGCGTGCGCGATGTCATCCCGCCGCGGCCGGTCAACCCGCTTTACGATTTGGAAGAAACGCTGCGCGACAGCCTGGTCAAGCTGGGGCTGCAGGAAGTGGTCAACTACCGGCTGACCGCGCCGGAACGCGAAGCCCGTCTCTACGCCGCCGCGCCGGAGCAGGCCCCCGCCGAAAGCGACTACGTCCGCCTGGCGAACCCGATCGCCCCCGAAAAGCGCGTCCTGCGCCGTCACCTGCTGGCTTCGGTGCTGGACGTGCTGGAACGCAACCAGCGGCTGGATGACAGCCTGGCCTTCTTCGAGATTGGCCCGGTCTTCATCCCGTCCGATGGGCCGCTGCCGGATGAACCGCACGAACTGGCCCTGGTGATGCAGGGCGCCCGCCGCGAGCCGGCCTGGGACGACGCCCGTCCGCCGCAGCTGGATTTCTTCGACCTGAAGGGCGTGCTGGAAGCCCTGCTGGCCGATTTGCAGCTCGGCCCGGCGCGTTTCGAGCCGCTGCGCGACCATCCCTTCTTCCATCCGGGCAAGGCCGCCCGCATGATCGTCCAGGAGCAGGAGATCGGCCTCTTTGGACAGCTGCATCCGTTGGTGCAGGACGCCTGCGAACTGGACAAAGCCCCCGTGCTGGCCGCCCTGATCGACCTGGACGGTCTGCTGAACGCCGCGCCGCGGCGCGCCATTCGGCCCATCTCCCCCTTCCCGCCAGTGCTGGAAGACATCGCCCTCGTGGTGGACGAAGAGATCCCGGCCGGGCAGGTGGAAGCCCTTATCCGCCAGACGGGCGGCAAGCTGCTGGCCGACGTGCGCCTGTTCGATGTCTATCGCGGCGAGAAGATCGGCGCAGGCAAGAAATCGCTGGCCTACAGCCTGACCTACCAGGCCCCCGACCGCACGCTGACCGACAAGGACGCCGCCAAGCTGCGCAAAAAGATCATCAAGCGCCTGGAGCGTGAACTCGGCGCGCAGCTGCGCGGATGATTTGCTCAGAGAACGCCCAAGCCCCGCGGTTTTGCGGGGCTTTTTTTGTGTAACCCGTAACGCGAAATTCATTGCGCGTCCTGCTCACGCTGGTTGAGCGGTTGCTGAGCCTGTCGAAGCGTAGCGCAGCAGCCGTACCGAAACCAGCAATTGGCTTCAATACGCCCGCTGGCGCGGGCTACTCAGCCAACGTGTTTTGTCATCGCGAGCGACCGCAGGGAGCGAAGCGATCCCCCCTCCGCCGGGCGGGAGATGGCTTCGGGGGCTGCGCCCCCTCGCCATGACACCGCCCGACCCGTAAGGCGAACTTCATTTCGCGGATTTACCCGAAATAAATTTCGGGCTACGTTGGCCTCGATACGGGCTTCGCCCTACTCAGCCAACGTAATTTGTCGTTGCGAGCCCCGCAGGGGCGAAGCAACCCCCTCCCGCGGGGCGGGAGATGGCTTCGGGGGCTGCGCCCCCTCGCCATGACACCGCCCGACCCGTAAGGCGAACTTCATTTCGCGCCCCTGCTCACGCTGGTTGAGTAGGCTGCGTAGCAGCCGTATCGAAACCAGCGTTTCGCCCGCGCGCGTTGGCCTCGATACGACGGCTGACGCCCTACTCAGCCAACGCGATCCCCGCTGGTTGAGTGACGCCGAAGGCGTCGTACCGAAACCAGCGGTTTGGCTTCGATACGCCCGCTGGCGCGGGCTACTCAGCCAACGCGATCCCCGCTGGTTGACAAACCCGGCCTCTTTTTCTACAATAGTGCACAACACCCTGCCCCACGGGGGACGCATGATGTTCACTCACGCACGGTTTCAGAAATGGATGCTGCTGGCCACCACCCCCTGCCGGAGCTGGCGCGCCCTTGTGGGGCGGCGCGGCGCTGGCGGCGATCGGCGCGGCCACGGCCTACGCAGCGGCCCAGGCGGCTCACAAACAAGCCACACGACACGTTGGGCGAAGACTGAAGTACAGCACACCAAATAGATGGCGCAAGCGGAAAAAATTGCGCACCATGGATGCGCATTCGAGGCAGCCAGCGGATATAAATTTCGATGCCGAGGTTGGCGATCTTCCTCCAGAAGAAATGTATCGCTTGCAGCAGCGAGCGGCAGCCTTGCATATAGAACAAGTTCAACAGCAAGTTCAGGAAATTTGTACCACCAACCCTGGTATAGCCTGTCATATCGCTTTGGAGCAGTCCAATCAGCGCATCTTGGGTATCACACTGGAAGCCGGGTTGCGTCCGCAAACCTCACTCTCTCCGCCCATGATTGAAACCGGGGTACCATTACCCACATTGAGCATGGGTGTTGGCGCACATGCAAGTGTAGGCATAGGAGGTTATGGTGACGCGGGGGCCTATATCATTGCCAAGGATATCACCGAAGATGGCTGGCACTTCCAGTTTCAGCCTTATGCAGGCGGCGGCACGACCGGTGCGTTTGGTGAGGTTACGCCGGTAATCTTTATCAGTAATGCGCCTTTGGAGAAATGGCCGGGATGGAGCGTGAATGTAGGAGGAAGCGTTGAATCGGGGTGGTCTGTTGGCGCTGACATGGTGCAGTGGAAAGACGAGCAGGGGAACCACTATGGAGGTCTTCAGCTAACCCTACCATTTTTTGGAGCAGGAGGCAGCCCGGAATTCGCGCTTCCCATTGAATTTCACGGTGGCGCATCACACACGTGGGAACCCTTATGGAGGTTGAAAAGATGACATGGAGCGAAATTCTCATCGCCAGCATTTCCATAGTTTTCGTATGGGGTGCGGGAATCGTAATACTCCAATTCCCAGGAGGCGTTTCGGCAAATTTACTTCGCAAATGGGCGCAATTGCTATTGCAGCTTGCTGAGAACAGCGATTGGTTTTACTTGACCTGGACCCATACCCGGGTGTGGACCCCGGTAGGGAAAATCACATATTACGAAATGTTGCAGCACGAAGCCCATGATCCAGAAAAGGCAATACATACATATTTCCCTTGGGCGATTCCGCTTGCCCGTTTCTTCGCACTTCTCTGGTTGGTGGCCACCTTCGGGTTTACCGTTTCCTTTCTACAAATTTTGACGCAAGGAGGCTGAGCATGGAGAAATACTACACCGACGGCTACCGCCTTCAGATGGGGTTGACCGATATGGACGTTTTCTTCACCCGCCGTGGAGAAGAGCAAGTGGTGGTTACGATGTCTGTTTCTTTGGCCAAGACATTGGCCCAGCAATTGGCCGAGGTAGTCCGCTTGTACGAGGCTCGTTTGGGCGATGCCATTCCTACGATTCAGGACTTGGAGAAAAAGATCCAAATGGTTCAAGATGAGCATAGGGCTGAAG